>VGJL01000012.1 GCA_016867495.1 Candidatus Eisenbacteria bacterium
TCGAGTGCGCAACCTGCCATCCAGGCGCCCAGGAAAGCGAATCCGGAGCCGAGAGCCTCCTCCCGGATGCCGACGCGTGCCTCGCCTGCCACGAGCAGACCGATCTGGAAGGATGGGACTGGGCGGCCCCCTCTCCCGCGCCTTCCGGGTTTCCCGGTTTCTCGCACGCGAAGCACCTCGACATGGAGAGCGTCGATTGCGCTCACTGCCACGGAGCCCTTTCACAGCCAGTCATGACCGGGACCGGGAAGGGCGAACCCGGGCACGACCTCTGCTTCGCGTGCCACGAGGGAGAGAAGGCATCGGCCGAGTGCGCCTCCTGCCACGCCGATGTCGACGCCCTGCAGCCGCTCTCCCATGGGCCGGACTTCCGGAAGACCCACTCGTACGAGGCCAGAGGCAACGGCGACGCGTGCGCTGAGTGCCACCGCCACAGCGAGACCTGCAGCGAGTGCCACTCGGGAGAGAACGTCCTCTTCCTGACCCACGCGAGGAACTACCTCTTCACGCACGCCCAGGACGCAAGGAAACACGTGAGCGACTGCGCTTCGTGCCATGACTACGAGTCGTTCTGCGTCGACTGTCATGACGCGATGGCGGGGGACTTCGGCCTGAAGCCGGCCAACCACTCAAAGGACTGGACGACCGGTCGGAACCTCCACGCCATCGAGGCGAGGCGGGACATCTCCCACTGCGCGAGCTGCCACGAGGGGGATCTCTCCCCGTGCGTCATCTGTCACAGCGACCGACCGGGTCCGCGCGGCGGCGATCGGAACATCCATCCCAGCGGATTCGCGGACTACGACGCGCACGGCCCATGGCATGACGACGACACCTACTACTGCTTCGACTGCCATGACGGGAGCGGCCCGGCGGAGGGCTCGGACGGCTTCTGCGGCTACTGCCACGCCCCGCCCAGGCGGGACTAGAACGGGCTCAGCGCCCGCCGCCCGGGCCGCCGCGCGCGCCCTCCTCGATGCAGAGCCGCACCGGGTCGTCGCCGTAGACGGCCGGGGGGAAGAGATAGGGGACCAACCCCAGGAGGAACTGCCTCTTCTTCAGGGCCTGATGGCTCGCGTAGTGATCGGTGTGGATCGTCCTCAGATAGGTTTCCAGGGTGTAGATCTGCAGCTCCACGGGAAAGAAATAGGGCAGCGCGTCCGGGATGTTCGGCGCACGATAGAGGACGTCGATCTCGCACTTGAAGACCCTGTAGCCGGCCCCCGTGAAGGGATTGAGGGCGGCGAGTCCCTCGTGTCCGCTGAGCGTATCGACCGCGTTCTTGATGTGCAGGGGGCCTCCGAAGATCCCGAATAGGATCTCCTTCAGATGCTCCACCTCGATGAGATTCTGGACGATGAACATCGCGCCGATCAGATCCTTGATCACTCTCGGGTCGTTTTCCCCCTTGCGGATCATCTTGCTGACGATCGACCCGTTCCGCCTCCTGTTGAGACCGCTCCAGATCTCCATCGGACGCAAGGCGTAGTGAACCTCGCCCTTGTGGTACTGGAACGGGATGATCTCCTTCTTGAACCGACAGGAGTAGAAGTAGACATGGAGGCGAATCGGACGTCCTTCATGAAGGATCTGGATCTCCTGCAGATCGAAGGACCAGCATTCCTGACCGGGCCGCGGAACGCGCCCGATCGAGTAGTCCATCGTGACTCCGTCCCTGCCGATCTCCGAGCAGACCTCGACCTTGCGCCTCTCCGCCACCTCCGAGAAGAGATGCCGTTCGAGGAGGGACTCGAAGAAGCGCTTGTGCGCGACCCCGTTCTGCACGTCGCGGCAGTGATCGACCTCGAAGAAGAGCTTGGCCAGGTAGAGCTTACGCTGCGCCTCAAAGCGGCTCCGCGGGTCCTCTTCACCGAAGATGACCGAGAGGAGCTCCAGGACGTCGGAGCAGTCGCGCACGCGGGGCGCCGGCTCCACGGAGGTCCGCACTTCGGCCGGCAGGAGCTGGAGCAGATCTCCCAAGTAATGGTCGGCCTCGTTGAGGTAATATCGTGCGGTCTCGAGGTTCGATTCGAGGACATGCTCTTCCCCGGGGGGGAAGAGGATCCCGTTCAGCAGGCCGTTGTACGGTTCCGATCCTCGGATGATCCCGAGGTACTTCTTGTAGAGCATGCGGAGGAAGGCCGGGTCCGATTCGGAGAGAGCCGGGTTCAACAACGGATGGGCGCTGTAGTCGGGGTGAAACTGCTCCATGATCCGGGGCCTCATGCCCACCGCGGCAACCTTGCCCAGGATCGGGCCTGTCGCGCCGGTTGAGGCTCTCCGTTCCCGAGGATACCATGCTGGATGCGCCATCCCAATCGCTCCTCCCTGCGACCTTCGACACCCTGATCCAGATCTTCGGCGCCAGTCGAGCCCTCGGTCGTCCCTGGCCCGACCCATGCCCGCCCTTTCCCGCCTCGGCGATCCGCCTTGTCGACTTACGCCCCAGGGAGGACTTCGAGCGGGCGCACATCCCCGGCTCGTGCAGGCTCGGCCTCGACGAGATCGACCAACCCGCGCTCCGGCCTCCGCGACGACGGATGCTCCTCCTGCTGGGATCGGACGCGAGTCAAACCGCCGATGGCGCCCGTCGCCTGCAACTACTCGGATACACCGCCCGCCCTATCCTTGCTCCCCTTTCGAACTGGCCCGGCCCCTGGGCGGCGGGGACCGAGGTCTCCCCGGCATGGGAGCCTTCCCGCCTGGCGGCCCTCTGGAAGAGCCGGCTTCCCGTCGGTCCCGTCCTGGACCTGGCCTCTGGATCGGGGCGAACGGCGGTCTTCCTGGCGATGCACGGGGCGGAAGTGACCGCCATCGATCTCCTCCCCGACGCGATCGCGCAGGCGTCCCTGCTGGCCAAACGCCACCAGGTCACTATCGGCCTGAGGCAGGGGGATGTGGAGGGGAATCCCTCCTGCTGGGACGGCCGGTGGGGCACGATCCATGTTCATCGCTTCCTGGACCGGGGCGGCTTCGCGCTCCTTCGGGACCGGCTGCTTCCGGACGGACTGCTCCTCTACGAGACGTTCATCGAGCATCAGTTCCGCGCCGGCCGGAAGCCGACGCACCCATCGCACCTCCTGAAAAGCGGCGAGCTCCTCCAGGCGGCGCGTGGAATGGAAGTCATCGATTACCGGGAGGGCGAAACCGAGGAGGGGGACTGGACGGCCTCTCTGGTGGCGCGGAACTAGGCGGATGTGCATGGATCTGAGAAGCGAGCGAGCGCGCCGCGAGGAAGGTGGACCCCGACGGTTCCCTCCGCCCCGCTAGGTTCGCGTTCGCGGCGCGGGGCTTCGGGAACCGGTCGGGGCCCCCGGACGCTCCAGTGGAGCGCTGCTGGCCCGCGCAGCTCGCGCCCTGTCACTCAGCGAGCGGAGCGGGCCACGGCGCGACACCAGGGCCAAGCGGATGCGCCAGGCAGGCGGCTCAGATGCAACCAAGCCGCTCTTGAACCGGCGGACCGAAGAAGCCGCAGGAGGCGGAGATGGAGAACCTTGGAAGACCGTGGGTGAAGGGCGATGGAGAACTTCCGACGCTGCCCCTGACAGTCGATGACTCTCTCAAGGGAAAGGTGAGCGTCGGCTCCTTCCTGCTCGAGAAGGCGTCCGCTGGCAATCGTCCCGCAAGCCTCGACGAGGCGCTGCGCGAGCTCGAGACTCGCTATCGCGACCTCTGGGCGGGGCCTCCCGACGCGCATGAGGCGCTCCAGCCCGCGCGGCGGCTCTACCACGCCATAGGCATCGATCCATCGAAGACGCGCCCCTCATCGGAGTCCCTCCTCCGCCGCGTGCTGCAGGGCAAGGAACTCTATCGAGTCAACGCGATCGTCGACGCGGCGAATCTGGCCTCGCTCACGATGCTCCTTCCGGTCGGGCTCTACGACGCGGCGAAGATCGAGCCTCCCGTGTCGCTGCGTCTCGGACGCGAGGGGGAGGAGTACGAGGGGATAAGAAAGGACAAGATCCATCTGACCGGACGTCCGGCCCTCATCGATCAGATCGGACCGTTCGGCAATCCGACATCCGACTCCCTGCGCACATGCGTCACGGAGAATACGGAGAGGGTCTGGTTCGTTCTCTTTGCCCCGGCCGACTATCCTCCGGCGACCCTGAAGGACGATCTGCTGCGGGCGCGCGAGATTCTCGGGAGACACGCCTCTACTCCGTGATCAAGACCAGCTCGAACGGAGGAAGTCCCGTGGGGAGAGGTTGCGAGATGTCGGTTCGGGGAACGCCGTTCGCGGCGGAGAAGATCCGGAGGCCCGGATCCGCATAGTTCCGATCGCAGACGGCGAGATCTCCGCACGGCAAGAGGATCAAGTCGGCCAGCTCGTAGCCGTTCGATCGGTGGACGATCCGGTCCAGGACGCCGGTCGCGGCGTTGAAGGAAACGAGCGACGTGACGAACGAAGGATCGCTCACGGTCGCGTAGCCCACTCCCTCGTCCGTCAGGGCGAAGTCGATGAGATCCCCCCCTAGGATCTCCTCCCGAACCATGAAACCCGCCGACCTCCACGTCGACAGGTCGACCTTCTCGATCCCGGCGTCGAGGACCCCGTAGACCCCCGACTCCGGAACGAGGAGGAACGAGGAGGACCGGTCCAGGACCATCGGCGCCGTGGGATTCAATCCCTGCAGGACGATCCCCTGAATGCCGGCGATCGTCGGGTCGGCGTCCACGAGCGAGTCGGCTCTCGTGTCTATGATCGCAAGGTAGGAGGGCGGCACCGGCAGATAGGTCGCCCCGCCGAAGTCGATCCGCTGCACCGCCACGTAGAGGTAGGGATCAATGTATAAGAGCCTGTCCATGTCGGGAACGCCGTCTCCGTCGGCGAAGACGGAGAGAGAGATCTCTCCCAGGACGCTGCCGTCGCCCACCTCGACCTTGAGGATCGAGGCGGAGCCCCCGCGACTCACGTAGGCGCGGCCCTCTCCTGCGAAGGCGATGTCGCGTGGATTCGTCCCGCCGCCCACGCTGAACTGGCGGACGGTCCGGAAGCCGTCGGCTGGATCGACAACTTGAACATTGTCGCCTCCGAGTCGATTGACCACATAGAGAAGTCCGCCGTGGACCCTCCCGACGGCATCCGAGTGGACCGCAGCGACATCGCGCGTGACCCGATAGGAGGAGTCGGCGTCGACGACCGTGATCGCTCCGGTGGAGTAGTCGGTCGTCACGACGAGAAGCCTGCCGCACTCGGGGATCTGCGGAGGCGGGGGCTGCGTCGGCGGCCGATTCTCGTCCGAACAGCCTACGACGGCGGCCATGAGGATCGCGGCCGCGAAGGCCGCCATCGGCCCTGCGGGCGCGATGGCGGCATGGGCGGGCCGGGGACGAAACGATGCTCTCTCACGGAGACTCGACTGCATCTTGGATCTTCTCCTTTCTCAGGGGCGGGGTTGCCGATCGCCTTCGCCTCTTCCGGCCGTGGCGTCGTCTGCGCCTCCGCCGGCGGGGGCCGAGTAGGCAAGCTCCAGAAAGAACGAACGGCCAGGAAGAGGAAACCCCTCGACGTCCTGGGTCCTGACGTCCGCGATGTTCCGCGCGCCGAGGAGCAGCTCCAGGCTCTCCCGTTTCATCGAGAAGACGACCCTGGCCTCCTGCAGGAAGCGGTCTCCCCGACGCCTCGCCTGGGAGTTGTACCGATCGCGGTAGAAGCCCGACTCATAGTCCAGGGCGTGCTCGAGACGCAGCCTCGACAGCGCGATGCCTGTCTGGATCGACCCCTTCGCGTTCGGCAGATAAGGCAGCGACTTCCCTCTGTAGCTCGCGCTCGGACCCGCGTCGTGCGCCTCCTGGAGCGTGCCGCTCGCCGTCACATCGATCGCCGGATGGGCCCAGGAAGGAACGCTTCTCGCGGAGTAGGCCGCGCGCGCGAGCAGCTCCGCGCCGCGGACCCTCGTCCTCTCCAGGTTCTCCGGGCGCGAGGTCCGCTGGCTGTTCTGCAGCCAGACGATGGCCTCCTCCGTGCGGCTCTCGAAATAGGCCGCCTCGACCCGGCATCGCAGCGGGCCATGCGACCTGCCCGGCATCCGCGCGCTCGCCCCGAGGTCCCATGCAGTTCCCCGCTCCGCAGCGAGGGCGGGATTCCCGATCTGGACACCTCCGCGGCCATGCATCTCCACGAACGCTGGAAGCCTCGCGAATCTCCCCAGCCCTCCCCGGATGAGGATGCCCCGCCCCGCGTCGAGCGAGACTCCGACGCGCGGAGTCCGAAGCCGGACGCCTTCCGATCCCCGCCCTGTCGAGACCAGCAGCCGCTCGCGCAGCAGGAGCTCGACCGCTGCGATCGGACGCGCCGCGAGGTCGAGCCCGAGGCCGCCGGCCAGGCGGCGGTGGGCCGGCTCCGCCCGGCCGGCCAGCAGATCGCGCCCTCTCCAGATCTCCTCCTGCAACGATCCCGCCACACGAAGAGTCGCCCCGATCCCGGGCAGGAGGGAGGTCGCGCGAATCTCTCCTCCCTGGGCCAGGAAGTCGCTCTTCGTGTCGCTCTTCCCCAACCCGACCTCCCCGTCCGGATTCTCGTAGTGATCCGCGTCCTCCTGGCGATGGAGCAGCAGTTTCCATGCGCTCGACGACGGGCCCCTCGCATCGAGGGCGACAACCTGAAGGAGACGACGGAAACGGTCGCGGACGTTTCTCGTCTGCATGCTCTCGGTCCCCGGAACGCCGGCGTCCCGCCACAGTCCGTGCCCGATGTAGCTCGCGGCAAGGCGCTCCCCCGCGCGATAGCGTCCCTGGACGAGCGCGTCCGACTGGCGGAAGGCGTTGTTCTCGCGGCGGACCGTCCGATCGTCCCCGCCTTCGTAGGGCGTGCCGTTGCGGTCTCTGTAAGGGTAGTCCCCCTCGCTCGCGACCACTCCGCCCGATACGAGGATCGCGAGCGCGCCCCGCGCGAGTCCGCCCGCGGCAGCCAGAGTCGAGGCGCCGAACGAGCCCGCGCCCACGCGCAGGTGAAGCGGCGCGCCTGCGTCCTGTCTCGTGCGAAGCCGGATCACGCCAAGGCCGAGACCTGCTTCCTCAGAAGCCCCGGGTCCGCGAGTGATCTCCGCCCGCTCGAAGAGGCGCGCCGGCAGGAACGACAGATCGACCATTCCATCCGGACCCGCCGAGATCGGCGCGTCATCGACGCGAACTTCGACCTGAGAGGGACTGCTTCCCCGCACCGACGCGAGCTGTATGGAGCCGGAACCCCCGTAGCTGCGGATCTGGACGCCGGCGGCGCGATCCAGCAGATCCGCCAGATCGCATGAGGCCGGCACCGCCGGGCCGAGGCGGACCACCTGCACGAAGCCCGGCGTCCTGCCCATCCGCTCCTCGGGAAAGGGACGGGGCGATACGACCTCGATCGTGTCGACCGCGTCCGGCCAGAAGGGAGGAGGGGAACCCATCGCTTCCGCGGCATGCATGCCGCAGAGCGAGACGATGAACAAGAGGACCGCCAGGGGCCTCATGGGACCTCCGAACCGCGAGAGGTTCCACGCGCCGCGACCCTGGCGCGGCGCGCCGCGACCCGATCGGAGAGGAGAGGACGGATGAGGAGGGGATGCCCCCCCTTCCGGCCGTTTCCGGACCGACCAAGGGGCTTTGGAAGGCCTCCCGCCAGGTCTTCTGGCTCTCGGATCAACCTGTGCCCCGCGCCTTCCCGGCTCTCGCCAGTGGCGTCGTGCGGGGACAGTCCCCGACTACAGCGGCGGGCCCGCAACGGCTTCTGACCGTTTTCCCTCTCCGGCGCGCGGTCGCGCCCGAGGGCGGGAGACCGATTGCAAAGCGACGAAGGCAGGCTAGAGCCGACGTCCCGGCCTGTCAAGCCTTCGCCTTCTCATCGCGCCGGACGGCTTTTCAGACCCAGACGAACGCATGTGGACCCTTTCGGCGGCATCTGCGACACTCCTTCTGCGCGCCTGCCAGGCTTGGCGTGATCGTGCCGCGACTCGCTCGTTCCCGTTTCGGATGCAGGCGAGTCGCCGCGGAGATTGAGGACTCATAACAGGAAGTCATTCGATGGCGCCGATATTCCCGTTGCCCGCGGGGAAGCCGCGGCTCGATCTGCTCATCCTTCACCCGGCGGGCAGCGATGACCCGCGCCTCGTTTCACTCTCGATCGGAATCCTCCAGTTCCTTCGCGGCTGGCTGGAGGGCCGGGACGTCACAACGTCGTTCTGGCCGGAAACGACCGTTGACGCGGGGGGGCGCACGCGCTTCATCCTCCGCCCCATCGCCTGGGCCGAGGACGAGATCGCCCGCAAGAGGAAGCTCGTCCCGTCGGCCCGCGCGATCCTGTTCCTCGATATCGATCACTCCATCCCAGCGACGCCTCAGGCGCGGCTTTCCTTGCGATCTCAAACTGCGGATCGCACGGCCTTAACGCCGATTCCGCTCGATGAGGCGGGCGTCTTCTCCGGCACCGCGCTCACTCTGGACGAGCTGCTTCGTGCCGTGGAGCGGGTCCCGATCGAGAAAGGCCCCGCGGCCATCTTCCACACGCAGGATCATGCGACCGCGCTCGCGACGCTCTACGCGCTCGAGAGAATCGTGGCCTTTCAGGCCGGCATCGGACAGGAGGATCCGCAGCGTCTCTTCGAGCCGGCGCTCAATTGTTTGGCGCGCGATCCGGCGCATCCGATCGGGCGCGACTGCCTCGCGCGCCTCGCGGGGGCCGCCACGGAGACCGGGAAATCGGAGTGCCAGCAGGCGGCCCGCGACGCGCTGCAGCGGTGGTCCGACATGACTCCCCTGTCGGCCTTTCCCCCCTACTTGCTGGCGATGACGCGCATGCGATCCGGGGCTGCGGAAGAGGCCAGAGCGTCATTCGAGGAGTCGCTCCGCAGGGACCCGCTCTTTGGACCCGCCCTCGAGCAGTACGCGAACTGGCTGGCGGAGCGGGGCTTCGTCGATCGGGGCGTCGCGATGCTCCGCAGCGCGGTCGGCCGGACCGACTTCGACGGGAACCTGCTCGATCACGCAGGATGCCTGCTCGCGAACGCGGGACGCCTCGATGAAGCGGACCCCCTCTTCCGAGAGGCGGCGTCGGCCGGAGGGCCGCCGACCTCGAGCACGAACCTCACCCGGGCTCTCCTCGCCCGCAACCGCAACGACGAGGCGCTCGAGGTCCTTCAGCGGAGCATGGCCCGGGGAATCCATCCGATGCAGCTCGAGCTGATGGCCGATCTCGCCGGGCGGTCAGGGATGGCCGCGGCCGGCGCCCGAGCCATCCTAAGGGGGAGGATCTCGGAGGGCAGCAAGGACGAGACGATCCAGCAGCATCTCACTCAGATCTGCCTCGATCTCGAGGGGCCCGGGGCGGCGGCCGCGCAGGCGCGCAGATTGCTCGAGATCGCCACGCAGGTGCCGGTCCGGCGTTTCGCCTACCAGGTCTTGTTGCGGAGCCTCATTCCCGACTTCGAGGCTCGCTGGAAGCAGGCGATCGAGAACACGTTCGAGGGGGATGCGGAGTCCGCGGTGTCGTTCCTCCGCGAGGTAGTGACGGCGGAGGACGGCTACGGCACCGCGCACTTCTTCCTGGGAACCGCGCTCGAGCGCCTCGGACGGGCCAAAGAGGCCGTCCCCCACCTGAGGGAGGCCATCGCCTCGGAGGGAAACGACCCGATCGTGCTCGATGTCCTCGCGCGCGCCTGCGCGGCCGCGGGCGATCTCGAGGACGCGGCGCGGCTCCACCACACGGCCGCTTCCCTCGCGCCGGGCGATGCCCGGGTCCTGCACAACGCCGCCGTATCCCTCCTTCGCGCGGGCTACTCCGAAGAAGGGATCTCCATCGCGCAGAGCTCGCTCGCCATCCAGCCCGAGCAGGATGATCTGATCGATCTGCTGAAGAAGAGCCTCCCGCCCAGCCGCAAGAAGGCAGCGAAGCTCGCCGAACATGCGGGGAGGATTCTGAGGAAGAAGAAACCGCGATCGTGACGGCTGAGGAGCTCATGGGCGACGAGACGATCCACGATCCCCCGGGCCGAAGTGACGATCCGACCATTGCGTCGCCGCCGGGTCAACCGGCGCCGGCGACCGATCTTCCCCAATCGATCTCAGGCTACCGCATCCTTCGCAAGATCGGCGAAGGCGGGATGGGGATCGTCTATGAGGCCGAGCGTCTCTTCAGGGAGGCCCTGGCCATGGACGAGCGGATCCTGGGCCGGGACGATCCCGAGATCGCGACGAGCCTCAAGTGAGATGTTACGGTCGGAATGCTGGGGCGATCAGGGCGGATTCAATGATCTCTCTCGCGCCGCGGCCACGGCGAAGGCGTCGAAATACCGCTGGAGAGAGCTCCCGTCAGAACGGTAAGCGTTCTCACCCACGAAGAAGTCGAGGAGGACCTCGCGGGCCCGCGCGATCTCCCGCAATCTGGCCGCCGACCTTCGGTGACGAGGATCGTCGAGCGTGAGATCGATCAGCTCAATCGCGCGCTCGACGGCATCGCTGGAGATCTTCCGGTTCCGCTCCCGCCAGCGCAGGGCCCGACCAACCTCGCTCCCGACGTGGCCCATCTGCTCGCACAGGGTGAAGGTGAACCATCGCCCCCGGGCCAGAGACTCGTGCCGGACGGGGCTCATCGGCGCGCGAGCTGCCGGACGAGGGCCCCAATCCTCTCTCGGATCGCCGGATCATCCACGCTCCTGGAGTGGTTGCCCTGAGAGGGTCTGAGGTTGATCATGGAGTCGAACTCGATCCATTCATCGTCTGGCAATTCTGGATAGAGATTGATCCCCCAGAGATCCTGCTGCCGCGACCCCGTCGCCAAGAGCTCGGCTTCCTCATCCGCATGCAGCTCCGCTCCGACGAGCATCACCCCGCGGTCGAGATCGACGACCCCCTTCACAAGACTGCCGAATCGAGCGGAGGCGAGCTGACGCAGGTCCTCGATCGATAGCGGGCTCTGTCGCGTGACCAGCTTCATCGCCGGTCAGTCTAGCCGCCCCCGCGCCAGCATGGCAACATGGTGGCCGAGGCGACGTCAGGCCTGGTGCCCGCCACAGCGGCCCGGAGGCGCCCCAGAAGTGAGGACGCACCGCGAGGCTCGCGGATCCGATAGCCGGCCCGGCGCCCCTTGGAGCCTACCAGAGGATCCCCTACACTCGGGGGCGTCAGTTGTCGGAACATGGGGGCCGGGGCTGCTCACCGGAGGGGACAGATGGCTTCGAGCGAGTTTCCCATGGAGAGGAAGATCCTGCCCGCGACCCTGGCGGCCGGGGCGCGCAAGGCGCTCAAGGGGCGCGGGGAGATCCGGCCCGCCATCAAGGAGCTGGCCGCTCTGATTCCGCATGACGCGATCACGGGGCCGCCGTTCTGCCTCCTCCAGTACATCACCGATGTCGAGGGCGCCTATGACATCGATGTCTGTTTTCCGGTCTCGCGGGAGATCGCGGTCGAGGGGCTCTTCTGCAGGATGGAGCCGGAGCTGGAGGTCCTCGCGCACCTCCACCGGGGACCGACGGAAGGGATCCGGGAAGCCTACCGCGCCCTCCATCGGACCACGGCGGAGCGCGGGGTCATCTCCGACGAGTTCGGCCGCGAGGTCTATCCGGACTGGGAGACGGCCGACGCCACGGCCGTCGAGGTGCAGTTCGTGGTCCACAGGTGGGAGGACTTGTTCGCCCGGCACGCGGAGCGGGTCCTCGGGTCCGAGGCGGCTCGCGATCTGCTCGCGAACCGGCCCGCACCGGGACTCGAGGCGACGGGGGAGGAACGCTTCGCCTGGGTGAAGGCTGCCGTCGAGAAGCTCGATCGCGACGCAGGCGATGATCGAACGCACGAGATCCTGACCGGCTGCGCGCACGTCTTCCCCGACCGGCAGATCGACAGGCTCCGCTCCGTCCATGACGAGGCCATGGAGCGGACGGGCGACCGCGGCCAGGCGATTGATGCCGTGCTCGCCTTTCGGGCCGCCAATCCACCGTGGAGGGACAGCTCGACGCGCCAAGGCAACGTGGTGATCGCCACCAAACGACCGCGCGACCCGGAGGCGTATGAGAAGGCCGAGACGTCCGAGGAGAAGCGGCGCGCCTACTGCTTCTGCCCGATCATCCGCGACCGGCTCGGCGAAGGGATGCCCGGGAGCTTCTGCTACTGCGGGGCAGGTTGGGAGCGCCGGCAATGGACGGGGACTATCGGGGAGCCGGTTCGCGTTCGCGTTCTCCACTCGGTCCTGCGCGGCGATGACGCCTGCAGCTTCGCCATCGAGCTGCCGGAGGCCTGACCGGACGCCAGGCAAGAGGATCATGACATGATCCGAGCCCCCTCCAGCAATCCGGTCGGCGGCGCCATCCGTGATGAGGGCAAGAGAGGCGCTCGGGAGAGAACGCCGAGAGCGCGGCGCTGGAGGACCGGTCTGATCCTGGGCGGCATCCTGCTCGCCGGGCTCCTTCTCCGCCTCGCCTACCTGTCGGACCTCAGGCAAGCGCCCGACTTCGAACACCCGATCAAGGACGCCGGCTTCCATGACTACTGGGCCAGGGCCCTCGCCACCGGGGATTGGACTCCTCCCGCGTCGCACGAGGATCCGCGCCTGGGAGAGGTCCCCTTCCTCAGACCTCCCGGGTATCCGTACTTCCTCGCCTTGATCTACAAGACATTCGGATTGAGCTACTTCTTTCCCCGCCTCGCCCAGATCCTGCTCGGACTCCTCAACTGCTTCCTCGCCTTCCTCCTCGGTAGAGCCCTGTTCGGTCGCGCCGTGGGCCTGATCGCGTCGGCATTCGCCGCCGGCTACTGGGTGTTGATCTTCTTCGAGGGCGAGCTCGAAGCGCCGACCCTGATCGTCACCCTGGCTCTGCTCCTGGTCTGGCTAGCCTACCGCTGGTGGACCAGGCCGTCCCGCGGGCGCGCGATCCTGAGCGGTCTGACCCTGGGACTTCTCTCGCTCACGTTGCCCAACGCCCTCGCGTTCATCCCGGTCCTCGCTCTCTGGATGCTCTGGGCGGGCCGCGATCTCGTCCGGCCGCGACAGATCTACGGCCACCTGGCGATCTTCCTGCTCGGAGTCGTCCTCGGGATCGCGCCGGCCACGATCCGAAACGCCGTGGTGGCCGGGGACTTCGTCCCGATCGCGAGCAATGGGGCTGTCAATCTCTACATAGGCAACAACGAGACGAGCGACGGCACGACCGCGACGATTCCGAATATGCAGGAGCTGACCGGGCTGAACCGATGGAACTGGTTCCTCTATGACCGGATCGCCCGCGGCGTCTCGCGAGAAGCCGGCCGCCCTCTCAAGTACTCGGGAGTTTCCGCCTACTTCAACCGCAAGGCCCTGGACTACATCGCAAGCCATCCGGCGAGGTTCGTGGAACTCTGCCTGAAGCGGGCGGCGCTCTTCTGGGGCCCGGCGGAGATCGCCAACAACAAGGCCCTCGGCCTGGAGAAGACGAAGTACCCCATCCTGCGCTGGAGCCCAGGCTTCCCCTTCGTCTTGTCGCTCTCGCTTCTCGGCCTCCTGCTTGTCGCTCTGGAGAGGAGAGGATCGCGGGGCCTGGGGGCGAAACGCAGCGCCGAGACCGTGAGGGCGTTCCCCCTGCTCGTCCTGATCATCTTCCTCGTCCTGATCCTGTTTCTCTCTTTCCTCCCTTTCCTGGCAGCAGGCCGATTCCGGGTCCCCGTCCTCCCGTTTCTCTTCCTCTTTGCGGCCTATGCCCTCCATCGCCTCTGGCAGCTCTTGCGCTCTCGATCCTGGGGACGGGCGGGCGCTGTTCTCGGATCCGGCGTCGCCCTCTACCTTCTGTGCAACGTGCAGATCGTGCCCTACCAGTCGAATCCCGCCTGGTGGTTCGTCGATCAGGCGAGCGGACTGGAGGTGTCCGGAGACCTGCAGGGGGCGCTCCAGGCGTGCCGCGACGCATTGGAGGAGGACCCAGGGTATGTCGATGCGCGCGTCAAGCTGGCTTCGTTGCTGGCGAGGCTGGGAAGACCGGAGGAGGCGATCCGAGAGTACGAGGAGATCCTCAGACACCGCCCCGACTACGTCGACGTGCGTGTGCGACGTGCGTCCCTTCTCATCGATCGGGGTCAGGCCGCGAGGGCGACTCCGGAGCTGGAAGAGATCGCGGCGGCGCATCCCGAGATGTCCGCCGCTCACCTTCAGCTAGGATGCGCCTTCACTCGTCTTCGACGCTATGAAGAGGCGGAGCGGGAGCTGCGGCGCGCGATCGAGCTCGAGCCGCGGGACGCGGTCGAGCATAGCTATCTGGCCATGGTTCTGGCTGCGCGGGGCGCCCACGAGGAGGCGATTGCACACGGTCGCGCCGCCCTTGGCCTCAAGCCGGGCGTGAAGGAAGTCCACTTCAATCTCGGGACCTCGCTGCGGGCCCTGGGAAGACAGGAGGAAGCCGCCGCGGAGTACCGGGAGGCCCTTCACATCGATCCGAACTATGTGGCCGCGCAGCGCGAGCTGAACGCGTTGTCGAACGCGGGGACGCAACCGGCGCCCGGACGATAGCCCCCCTGGAATCGATGGCTTGCCACCAGGCATCGTGGCCCGTAACTATTTGACACAAAGTGGATTACGTCAAGTCCGATCCAGGAGACGCTATCGTGGCTCATGGCGGTCGGCAAGGTCCTGCTCCCCGCGCCGCTTTGCGCGGACCTCGGACCATCGAACAGAGTATAATGATCGGTTATGTCGTGGATCTCCCATTCTACTCGATCTATCAGGCCGCGCCTGCTCGGGCCCCTCGTCTTGCTCCTGCTGCCTCTCGCGCCGTCGGCGCGCGCCGCGACCCTGACCGGGCGCGTCCTGGATGAGAGCGGGGCATCTCTGCCACGCGCGATCGTTCAGATCGAGGCCTTGCAGCTCGGCGCCCTGGCGGATTCCTCCGGGCGGTTCGCCATCGCGGATCTGCCCGCGGGGACCTACGTGATCCGTGTCTCCATGATGGGCTTCGAGACCGCCATCGAGACGCTCGAGGCCCTGGACGTGCCGGGACCGGAGGTTGTCGTTCGGCTCTCCTCGGCTCCGGTGCTCCTGGATGCGATCTCCGTCGAAGGGGAAAGGACGGGATCGGGCGTGACGGACAAGGAGATCGTCCGCACCGAGGTGATCGCTCGGGGCGACCTCGTGGAGAGCGCAGACCGCGGCAGCCTGATGAGCGCGCTCGACGGCCAGACGGGCTTGAAGACCCGGCCCTGCGCGATGTGCGGCTCCTGCGGCATCGGGATGCAAGGGCTAGAGCCCTCGTACACGGAGGTCAATGTCGACGGCCTGCCGGTCTTCAGCGGTCTGGGAACACTCTATGGCCTGGACGGGATCGCGGCCGGCGATGTCGAGCGGCTGGAGTTGGTCAAGGGGACTGGATCGAGCCTATATGGAAGCGGCGCCATCGCGGGGGCAGTGAATCTCGTCTCGGTCGCGCCGGAGGCGGGCGGCGCGCTCGAGATCCGCGCATCGTCGGATCAGCACGGGCAAAGCAGCCTCTACCTGGGCGCCTCGACGCATCCGGGAGGCGTGCCGATGCGCCTGTCCGTCTCGGCCGGCGCGACCCCCGACCGGATCGATACCAATGACGACGGCGTCACGGATGTCCCCGAGAGCTGGCGCACGAGCGTCGGCGCCTCGGCGGAGGCTCCTGCGGGCGGCGGCACCCTCCGTCTCGGGGGCCGCGCCTATTGGGAGGACCGCTTCGCGGGGGAGGTTGGCTGGACGCCACGCGATCGCGGGTCATCGACCGTCTACGGGCGCGAGATCCAGACCCGGCGGCAGGAGATCTCCCTGCGCTGGCGTGGAGCTTCCGACGGAAACCGGCTCTGGTCGGCGCGCGGCGCGCTCGTCCGGCACGAGCAGGACTCCTGGTACGGCACCCAGGAGTACGCCGCGCGCCAGCGCCTGGGGCTCTTCATGCTGACTGTCGAGCAGTTCTGGAGCGAGCCGCATACGACCGTTCTCGAGGCGGGTCTGAGCGGTGAAGACTACGACGACAACTTACGGCTGCTGGCGCCCACTGATCTTCGTTATGTCGTGCCGTCGCTTGTCGTGCAGCATAGCTGGAAGATGGGGACGGCCTTGACCGTGCAGGCCGGGAATCGAGCGGAGAGCTACGAGGAAGATGGCGTCATTCTCACGCCGCGGATGACCGCGGCGTGGGACATCTCGCCCGGCACGACTCTGCGGCTATCCGCCGGAACGGGGTACCGGCCCGTCACGCTCTTCAGCCTGGACGTCGCGACCGAGGCGGGCTTCGACAGCGTCCAGCTCGGAGAGGACCTCCGGGCGGAGGAAAGCGCGGCGGTCGCAGCCGCGCTCGCCCGGCGATGGCTGTCCGATTGGGGGTCGGCACGCGTCGACCTCAATCTGTTCTACACCGACTTCCGGAACAAGGCGGTCATCGAACATGCAGAAGGATCTGACATCTTCGTGTCGAATGCCTCGGATGCGTTCTCGCGAGGTTTCGAGGTCCAAGCCTCGGGTCTGCATCAAGACGGATGGAACGCGAAGCTCGGCTACACGCGATCGGAGGTCCGCTATCGGACGGTCGAAGGCTGGCGCGACGTGGAGCTGCAGTACGCCTACACGGCCGACGGCACGGTCGGACGAGACTGGAAGGAAGCTGGTCTCTCAACGAAGGTCTCCGCGGTCCTCTACGGACCGCAGCACCTGCCTGAGGGACGCGGGAGGGACCGGGCCGAGCCTTACGCGCTCTTTGACGCGGCCGTGCGCAAGCGCTGGGGGCGCCTCAGCGCGTCGTTCGGAGTGAACAACGTCTTCGACCGGACGCAGGACGAGTCGCCGTACGTCCGCGATCCCGAGACGGGGCGGCTGCGCCCTGACGCGGCGCTCATCTACGCGCCAGTTCTGGGGCGCGCGTTTGTGCTGAGCCTGGGATTCGAGGTGGGCGGATAACGGCCCGCTCGCGACCTACGTCTTCGGCATCTCGATGCGAATGTGCAGCTCCTCGAGCTGCCTCGGACGCACCTCGGACGGAGCGCCCATGAGGAGGTCCTCGGCCCGCTGGTTCATCGGGAACATGATGACCTCGCGGATGTTGGGCTCGTCGGCGAGAAGCATGACGATCCGATCTATGCCCGGGGCGATCCCGCCGTGGGGCGGGGCTCCAAACTTGAACGCGCGGATCATCCCTCCGAACTTCTGGTCGACGACCTCGTTTCCGTAGCCGGCGATCTCGAACGCCTTGTACATGATGTCGGGACGGTGATTCCGGATGGCCCCCGAGGACAGCTCGACGCCGTTGCAGACGATGTCGTACTGGTAGGCGAGAATAGCGAGGGGATCCTCTGTCTCCAGGGCCTCCATCCCGCCCTGGGGCATGGAGAAGGGGTTGTGCGAGAACTCGATCTTCCGGTTCTCCTCGTCCCACTCGTACATGGGGAAGTCGACGATCCAGCAGAACCGGTAGACCTCCTTCTCGCGGAGGTCGAGTTCGTCGGCGACCTTGGCGCGGATCCGTCCGGCCAGGCCGGCGACCTCGGTCTTCTTGCCGGCAACGAAGAAGAGCGCGGAGCCGGGGCCTGCGCCGGGCAAGACTCTTAAAAGGGCGAGGAGGTCCGGGCCGAGGAACTTCGCGATCGAGCCCTTGACCCCGCCTTCGGCCGGAAACGCGAGCCAGGCTGCTCCCTTGCCGCCCTGATCTTTGACGAAGGCGTCGATCCCATCAAAGAACTTGCGCGGCTGCTCGGCGGCTCCCGCCACCGGGATGCAGCGCACCACCCCTCCCTCCTCGACCGCCCCGCGGAAGGCCCTGAACTCCGAATCCGCGAAGATCCGGGAGACGTCCTGGATCTCGCAGCCGAAGCGCAGGTCGGGCTTGTCGCTGCCGTAGCGCAGCATGGTCTCGTGGTAGGTGAGGCGGGGGAAGGGCGCGTCGGTGATGCTCCAGTCCGAGAACTCGCGGAAGATTCCGGTGAGAAGCCGCTCGACCACGGCGAAGACGTCCTCCTGGCCCGCGAAGGACATCTCCAGATCGAGCTGGTAGAACTCGCCGGGTGAGCGGTCGGCGCGGGCATCCTCGTCGCGGAAGCACGGCGCGATCTGGAAGTACCGCGGGAACCCCGAGACCATGATGAGCTGCTTGAACTGCTGAGGGGCCTGCGGGAGCGCATAGAACTTCCCGGGATGGAGGCGGCTCGGGACGAGGAAGTCGCGGGCCCCTTCCGGCGAACTCGAAGTGAGGATAGGAGTCTGGAACTCGAGGAAGTCCATCTCCGTCATCCGTCGCCGGATCGACTGGATGATGCGGGAGCGCAGCACCATGTTCCGCTGGAGCTGGTCGCGGCGGAGGTCGAGGAAACGGTGCTCGAGTCGCTGCGACTCGGATGCATCGATGTCGTCGGCGATGGCGAAGGGGAGGATCTCGGCGACGCTGTGGATCGTGAAGCTCTGGGCGTGGATCTCGATCTCCCCGGTCGCCATGTTCGGGTTGACGTTGCCTTCCTCGCGGTGGGCCACGATCCCTTGGATCTGGACGACGCTCTCCAGGCGGACGTCGGCGGCAAGACCATGGAAGGGCGCGTCCGTCCCGATGACCACCTGGACGATCCCGGAATGGTCGCGGAGGACGAGGAAGTAGAGGCCCCCGAAGTTGCGCTTACGATGGACCCAGCCGGCGATCGTGATCGTCTCGCCGACGTGGGCGACGCGGAGGTCGCCGCAGAGGTGGGTGCGGTACTGATTCGGTCGGAACATGGCGTGTCTCTCCGTTTGGGGCGTCCGGTCTCGATTCTTCATCGGAGCCCGCCCGCAATGGTCTCGAAGACGGAAAGATAGCGCATTCCTGGGGTGGTAGCCTTTGATTACCCGTCCGAGTTGCTGGAGGAACTCGCCGGGCGGCGGGGTCGCTCAGGCCTGGCGCCTCGCAGAGCCTTCCGCGTCGTTCTGGTCGTCCTGGGAGAACCAGCTCAGGGCTTCTGCTTCGCTCTCGCACACCGGGAAGACCCCATCCAGCCGCGTCAGACGCAGGATCTCCCGAACTGCAGGACCCACGCCGAAGAGAACGAGGCTCCCGGCAGGGCGCGTCCGTTTCAAAAGGGCCACCAGGGCGCTCAGTCCGGATGAGTCCATGAACTCGATCCCGGCCAGATCCACCGCGACCATTCCTCCCTGAGGAGGAATGACAGCGAGCCCCTCCGCCTTGAAGGCCTCGGCCACGTCGGCACCGAGTTCCGTGTCCTCCGGGCGCAGGATGACCACCGCGCCCAACCGCCGAATCTGCAAGGTCGACTCCTCCCGTCGAGTTTCCCCGGTGGGGCAAGCTCCTGTGTCGTTTTCGTCTGCCGCCGGCCGGAGCTTATAGTGGAGAAATCGTGATCTTCTCCCAAGGCAAGAACGGAGCGACCGATACGTCGGACGGCAACCTCCTGGCCGGGTCCGCTTCGGGGGATGACCTCGTCCTGGTCATTACCCGCAGGGCCGCGAACTAGACCAACTCCCGTCGTTCGACACGTTCTTCGGGAACACTAGGGGCCACCGATAGTGTAGGTCGGTGGCCCTTCCTGTTGGATGCGCGGAAGGGTCACGCAGTGACGGCCGACCCCGTACGGTGCGCCCAACGCGTCCCCGCACGTTGAGCGATTCGTGAGCGCTCTTCGTGAGGGAGCGCTGAACCACTTCCTGCTCCTCGGCGTCGCTCAGTACACCGCACAGCGCCAACGTACTGCCGATCCCGGTGTGCTATGTTCTTTGGGGATTATCCTAGAACTGCGACCGGGCCGGTTTTCGTGGAGATGGAGATCAGATCCTGGGGGTCGGGATGAGCGGGCGACGAGACGATGTTCAGCCTGCTGATCCCGACCGCCGACTGGGAGGCTGGGGCGGGAGGGGCTCGGCCGTGAGTCCCCGAGGGGGATGGTCCAAGAGGCTGGTGCTGCCGCTCGCGCTTCTCCTCGTGGCGGCCGTGATTCGACTGGTCGGGGTCACTGCTGAAAGGGTCCTGGTTCTCGCCGGGGACGAGTTCTCCTACGACGATATCGCCACCAATCTCGCGGCTGGGAATGGATACTGCAGGACTTCGACGTCCGGAGACCCCTATCCGACTGCGACGCGGGGTCCGTCCTATGTCCTGTTCCTCGCCGTCTGCTACAGACTCTTCGGCCAGGACTCGATTGCGCCGTTCGTGGTCCAGGCGCTGCTCGACAGCGTGAGTTGCCTGCTCGTCTATGGCATCGCGCTCTTGCTCTTCAAGAGAAGGACGATCGCTGCGGTCGGGGCGTTCCTGTACGCGGTCTATCCGCCATTCATCACCAACACCCATCAGCTTCTCACGGAGACGTGGATCAATGTGTGGATTCTGGCCTCGCTGCTCCTCTTTCTGCGATATGTGAAGGCGCCATCGCGACGCGACCTGGTTGCCAGCGCCGTCGCCACGGGGATCATGGTCCTCAGTCGGCCCAACCTGCTTCCAGCCTCGATTCTTGCGTTTGTCGCGATGGGGGGGCGACGAGACGCAAGATGGTGGAGAGGCCTGGCAGTTCACTTCGGCATCGTCGCGATGTGCCTCTCTCCCTGGATTGTCCGCAACGCGATCGTCTTCGGCCGTTTCGTGCCCGGCGTATCCCAGGGGGGGATCACCTTTTGGGGCGGCACAGGTCCGGCCGGCGGCCGGGCCATCGGCGGTCTGGGCGATCCCGAGACGCCGCAGTATGCCATTGAAGCGACCCGCGGGATGGGTGAGATGGAGAGGGATCGCTGGTTCTATGCGGATGGGGTCCGTGTGATCCGCGAGCACCCGGGCAGGTATGCGCTGCTCCTGGTGAAGAAGATACCGCGCCTATGGTTGAATTTGGGATACGATCGTCCTCCCTCAAGAGCAAGCATCCTTCTCGCGTTGTTCAATGCCGGGATGATTCTGATGGCGTATCTTGGGGTTCGCGGATTCCGTCCCCCTCGAGTGGGCCACACGCTCCTGCTTCTGCTGGGCACCTACTTCACGCTAACCCACCTTGTGTTCTTTTCGGTGTTTCGGTACTCGCTCCCCGTCTATGCGGTTCTCATGCCGTTCTCGGGAGCCGGGATTGCGTGGATGTGGGGATTTGTTTGGAGCCGGGGAGGGTACCGGGTGCGGCGGGATCCAGATTGAGTTCTCGGAACGGACAGCATATAATCCGATGCTGGGATTCTTGAGGTCCCCAGGACTGACACAGGAGGGCGCATGAAACGCTCCGTCTGCATCCTGGCACTCGTCCTGTCCGCGATCCCCATCGCGACTCCCGAGGCTGAGACTCTCGTCGTCTACCCCGACGGCAGCGGCAGCTACCCGACCATCCAGGCTGCGATCGCAGCCGCCAATTGGGGCGACATCGTGGAGCTGGCCTACGGCAGATTCACCGGTGACGGGAATCGCGATCTCCATTTCTACGGCAAGCCGATCACACTTCGCTCGCAGAGCGGACACGCGGAGACCTGCATCATCGACTGCCAGGGCGACGAGAATGACCCGCATCGGGCGATCCACTTCGACTGGGCAGAGGGACCCGGGAGTGTGGTCGAGCTCCTGACCATCGAGAACGGTTGGTTCCATGACGAGGGGATGCCCTTCCCCGATTGCATGGGGGGCGGCATCCTTGTGGAAGACAACGCGGCGCCGACGATCCGCGGGGTGAGGTTCTTGAACTGTGCCGCCACCGCCGGGGGCGGGCTTGGGTCGTGGAACGCTTCAGCTACCGTTCTCGGGTGCCACTTCGAGGGGTGTGAGGCCTGTGGAGGAGGAGGCGCCTACTGCTTCTATGCATCCCCCACATTCAGGAATTGCAGCTTTGTCAGAAACACCCCCCACCAAGGAGGCGGAGGAATCAGCTTCCATCACGCTACACGCGCCATAGTCGAGAACTGCCTGTTTGACGGCAACCAGCTGGTGCATGGAGGCATGGGCGGGGCCGTCGACGCTTCAGCCACTCCTATCGAGTTCACCAGCTGCACGTTCCTCAACAACAGCGCCTACGACGGATGGGACACGTACGGCGGGGCAATCCACCTCTCGAGCGCGGCGGCGACCGTCTCGGGCTGCACATTCGCCGGCAATCTGGCCGGGAGTGGCGGCGCCATCGACTGCGACGCGTACGGCGGGACTTCCACTCTGACCATGGATCATACGATCATCGCGTTCGGCCTGAGAGGGGGCGCCGTTCACACTGAAGCGGGAACAGGTCCGGTTGTGCTTTCCTGCTGTGACCTGTACGGCAACGTTGGAGGAGACTGGACTCCGAACATCGCCGGTCAGTACGGTGTGGACGGGAACATCAGCCAAGATCCGCTCTTTTGCGATCTGACCGGCGGGAACGTGACTCTGGACATGCAGTCTCCATGCGCCCCCGATCAGAACCCGCAGTGCGGACAGATCGGAGCCTGGCCGGTCGGCTGCGGCACGGCGGCGGTCGATCATCTCCTGGCGCAACGCGACATCTTCTGTGTCGTCCCGAACCCGACCGCCGGCTCCTGTCGCCTCGTGGCACCTGCCGCTCGCGCGAGGCAGATACGGTCCGTCGTCGTCCTGGATGTGAACGGCCGGCGTATCCGAGATCTCGTTTCTCCTTCATCTGCGCGCGGCGGGGTGGAGCATCTCGAGTGGGATGCTCGGAACGCATCACGCCGACCGGTTCCCTCGGGGACCTATCTCTTCAAGATCGAGTCGATCTGCGGTGCCGTCACGGCGCGCGTGATTGTGGTTCGGTAGAGTTCCTCGGCAGCCTAACGGACGCACTCTGCTGTCGACTTTCCTCCCTAACGGAAAATCGACAGGATCACCCCTGCAGCCACGACCGATCCGATCTGCCCGGCCAGGTTCGCGCCCAGGGCGTGCATCAGCAGGAAGTTGTGGGGATCCGCTTCCAGTCCCTGTCTGTTCGACACGCGCGCCGCCATCGGGAACGCGCTGACCCCGGCCGAACCGATCAGCGGATTGACCGGATTGCCCTTCCAGAACAGGTTCATCAGCTTGGCGAAGAGCACGCCGCCGGCCGTACCAAGCGTGAAGGCCAGCAGGCCCAGCAGGATGATGCCCAGGGTCGAGGGCAGCAGGAACTTGTCGGCCACCATCTGCATGCCGACGCCAAGCCCCAGGAAGATCGTCGCCAGGTTCATCAGTTCGTTCTGCAGGGTCTTCGACAGACGCTCGATCGCCCCCGACTCCTTGATGAAGTTGCCAAAGGCGAAGCAGCCCATCAGCGGCAAGGCCGTGGGCAGGAGCAGCACGCACAGCGCCACCAGCATCAGCGGGAACAGGACCTTTTCCAGACGGCTGACCTCGCGGACTTGGCGCATGCGGATCCGGCGTTCCGCCGGCGTGGTCAGCAGCTTCATGATCGGCGGCTGGATCACCGGGACCAACGCCATGTACGAATAGGCCGCCACGGCGATGGACCCCAACAGTTCCGGGGCGAACTTGGAGGCTACGATGATGGAAGTCGGGCCGTCGGCCGCGCCGATGATGGCGATCGAACAGGCCTGCTTGATGCTGAACTCAAGCCCCGGCAGGGCATTCAGCGCCGCAACGCCCAGGAGGGTGCCGAAGACGCCAAACTGCGCGGCCGCGCCGAGAATGGCCACGCGCGGGTAGGCCAGCAATGGCCCGAAGTCGCAGAGCGAGCCGATTCCCATGAAGACGATCAGGGGCAACACCTCGTTCCGGATGCCGTAATCGAAGATCAGGGTCATGAACCCATGCGGCCCGCCCATGCCACCCAAGGGGACATTGACGAAGATGGTCCCAAACCCGATCGGCACGAGCAGAAGCGGCTCGAAACCCTTGACCACCCCCAGGTAGAGCAGCACAAAACCGACCACGACCATGACGACGAACTTCCAGTTGCCGCCCGCGGTCATGTCCCAGAGACCGGTCGACCGCACAACACTCGTCAGGCTCCCGCCAAGCGAAACGGCCTCCGGTTGCCCGGCCGGAGCGTGATCCGGCGTCGCGTTCAGCTCGGACGTGGCGCCGACGCCAGGTTCAGCGGTTCCCGCCGCGTTCGCCGGCAGAACCAGCGCCAGCGCCATGACGGCCATCGTCAGCGTCACGGCGGCCGGCGCCTGCCAACGAATGGCGGGCCAGGGGAAGAACCAGGGGACGACAGATCGAAGGAGGTGTGGCATGGGCAAGATCCCTCAGGCGATTTCGGCGATTGTATCCCCGGCCTTGACCCCATCGCCCGGCTTCACCCGGTAGGTGATCCGGCCCGCTTGGGTGCTGAGGATGTTTATCTGCACCTTGAGCGCTTCCATAACGCAGATCTGCTCATCCTTGTCCACCTCCTCGCCGTCAACCGAGGCCAGGGATAGGATCGTGCCGGGCATGGGCGCCTCCACCTTGGTCACGATGCCGGCGTTGTCACCGGCTGCGGCCGCCGGCGTTCCGGCATCTGTCTGCTTCACCCGGATATGAAACGGCTGGCCGTCCACGCTGAGTTTCAAGCTGCCGTCCGGTTCGGCGATCCGGCTGACCTTGTGTTCGACGCCATCCACCATGACGGCGAAGTGCCCGGAAGATCCGGCGCCGGCGACCGGGGCGGGAGCGGCCGCGGCCGGCGGCTCGATCCGCACCGGACCCTTGGACCGGCCTTTGAAGAATCCGATGGCAACCTGTGGAAACATGGCATAGGTCAGGACATCCTCGCGCGTCAGCGATGTCACTTCGAGCTTCTGCTTCAGATCCTCCTCGATCTTGTCCAGCTCATTCGGGATCAGATCCGCCGGGCGGCAGGTGACCAGGGCCGGCAGGTTCAACTCCTTCAAGGCCCGCTTGACCAGCGCCTCGTTGGGCTTGCCGGGCGTCAGGCCGTACTGTCCCGCGAGCAGATTCTTTGATTCATTGCTGAGCTGGGCGTACCGGCCGAAGAGGACATTGAGCACGGCCTGCGTGCCTGTGATCTGGCTCGTGGGCGTGACCAGGGGCGGATAACCGAAATCCTTCTGTACAACAGAAATCTCCGCGAGCACCGCGTCCAGCTTGGCAAGGGCGTTGTGCTCCTTGAGCTGGCTTTCCAGGTTGGACAGCATGCCCCCTGGAACCTGCGCGACCAGGATGCGCGTGTCGGCGCCGGCGAACGAGGACTCGAACGCCCGGTACTTCTGGCGCACCTCCCGGAAGTAGGCCGCCAATTCGACCAGGGCCTTCACATTCAAGCCGGTGTCGTGCTCCGTGTCCGCCAGGATCTCGACCAACGTCTCCGTGGGCGAGTGGCTGGTCCCCATGGCCATGGAAGAGATGGCCGTGTCTACTCCTGCCGCGCCAGCCTCGACCGCCTTGACCAGAGTCGCCACGGACATGCCGGTGGTGGCATGCGAATGGATCTGGATCGGCAGGTCGACGGCGCTCCTGAGCGCCTTGACCAGTTCGCTCGCGGCATAAGGTTTCAGCAGGCCGGCCATGTCCTTGATGCAGAGCGACTCGGCTCCCATCTGCGCGAGCTCACGGGCCAGCGCAATGTAGGCCTCCAGCGTGTGGACGGGGCTGGTCGCATAGCTGATGGTGGCCTGGGCATGCCGGCCGGCCTTCTTGACGGCCCTGAACGCGGTCTGCATGTTGCGCGCGTCGTTCAGCGCGTCGAATACGCGGAAGACATCGACGCCATTGGCGGCGGCCCGCTCGATAAAGGCCTCGACGACATCATCCGCGTAGTGGCGGTAGCCCAGGAGATTCTGGCCGCGCAGCAGCATCTGCATGGGCGTCTTCGGCATGGCCGCCTTGAGCGCGCGGATCCGCTCCCAGGGGTCTTCGTTCAGGAAACGGATGCAGGAATCGAAGGTGGCGCCGCCCCAGGTCTCAAGCGACCAGAAGCCGGCGGCGTCAAGTTGCGCCGCGGCGGGGAGCATGTCGGCCGTCAGCATGCGGGTGGCAAACAGCGACTGGTGCGCGTCGCGCAGGGTCACGTCGGTGATCCGGACACGTGCCATAGACGGATGCTCCTGTATCAGCGCCGGCCGGGCGCAGAGTGAATGGCGGCGGCAATGGCGGCTGCCAAGCGCGCTCGGCCGGCCCCGGCCTCGACTGTCTCGGGCGCGTCCGGACGGCCGGCCCGCCAGCGCCGGATCAGATAGGCGGTCAGATTCATGAACTGGATCACGACCAGAAGGAAGAGGAACACCAGGGTCATGCCCAGGACCATGATGGTCAGCGTTTGCCTGAACAGCTCCATGACCGAATCCCCCGAAGACGCACAGGACGATGAGAGTGACACGAAGCCGCAGTGGGATCAAGCATGACTGATAGAACGCCTGCTCCTCGAGGCGCCTCTTTGCGCGAGGGCATGCTGATCCCCGTCATCCCCTGAAGGTCGTCCTCCCCGTGTCGGAGGCCCTGGGCGTGAACTACGGGCGCGGCGACGGTCAGCCGTCGCGGAGGCGAACGAAGGCGCGCCGGAGTGCCGGGGGCAGGAAGTCCCGTGGGGCGAGGAGCCTCGGATCGAGCCGACCGGAGCCAGCGCGCCGCAGGGGTCCGCGGCCCAGCTTCGCAAAGAGCGCCTCGTAGCGATTCCCCATCGCGGCCTGGGAGTACTCCTCGCTCGCCCAGGCGCGCGCGGCGCGAGAAAGATCTGCCCACCGTGCTCGGTTGCGGGCGAGCCTAATGACCGCGTCTATGTATGCGCGCGGCTCACGCGTCGGCATGAGGAGGCCGGTCTCCCCGTCTCGCACCGCCCGGCGGGTCGACCCCGCGAGGCGCGTGGCCAAGGGGATGCAGCCTGCCGCCTGAGCCTCGAGGAGAACAAGCGGCAGCCCCTCCGACTCGGTAGGAAGCAAGAGAGCATGCGCCTCCTGGAACAGGCGGGTGACGACCTGGGGTTCACACGAGCCTAGGAGCGAGAAGCAAGGCACCGCAGCCTCCGCGGCAAGCTGCGCTCGCATCGGCCCGTCGCCCGCCACACGTAGCCGACAGTCCAAGCCCGCCCCGGCCAGGCCACGCGCGATCGCCGGCAAGAGCTCGACCCCCTTCCCCTCGTCCAGTCGACCCACATAGAGGAGCTCGAACCGAGCGGCGTCGTCTCGAGGATCGGGATCTTGGGGCGCCGGCGGTAGCGGTACCCCGTGTGCGATCAGCTCGAGCGGCACCTGCGGTGCACGCCGCACGATGCCCGCGGCGACCACGGGGCTGGGCGCCAGCACCATGGTGCACTCTGCGAGATTGGTGAGCGCGAGGCGATAAACCCACTCGTTGTCGCCGTGAACAAAGGGCAGGACATGAGTCGCCGACGGCAGGAGCCCGAGTGCGAGCTGCGCGTGACGCGCGTGGTTCAGGATGACGACATCGGGAGCAAGATCGCGCATCTCCTGCGCGACCAGATGCACGTGTGCGCGGCCGCTCCGCTTCTCGATTCCTTCGACCAGGCGAATCTCGTAGCGCCCCGCTAGGGCCAAGTTGAACCACGCGCCAGGCGATTCCGTGAGGAAGATCACGATCTGGTGACCCCGCGCGTCGAGCTCCGCCGCGAGATTCAGAATGTAGCTGCCGATGCCGCCGGGACGAAGCTGCGCCGCCACCAGCAGCACGCGGTACTGTCGATCGGTCCCGCGTCCCAAGCGCATCTCCTCCGCAGGTCCTACAGCTCTCGCTCTCATGCAAGCGGATGACGGAGCACAGTATATCTCGTCACTCTTCGGCTGCCCGCGAGCGATTCTACTGACCCCTGGAGAAGTGCTCAAGATCCGGGTCCGGAGCTTCCCCAAGAACCCACATCGACTATGGTCGCGCCCGGTTGGACGCGGCCACACGGCGGTAGTGGCCCCAAGAGGCGGGGAGCATCTGGTTCCGCACCCTGGTTCCTTGCCCTGGTTCCTTGACCCTGAAGAATGGGTTTGGTCTTCTCGGACTCCCTGCGGTGTAATCGGTGGCGCGCTGACCGGTACGCATTCGGGAGCGGTGTTCTTGGCGACGCCAAACTCGGATGAGGATCGTCGGAAGCACAGGGGGGGGAGTGATCTCCATCTGGATCGAGAAGTGGCGGGGAACATGGTTCGGGGTCGCCTATCACGGCGAGCGGCTCGTAGCGACCGCGACAGGCCAGGATCGCAAGGACGCGGCTCGATGCGTGCGGGGGTCTTTGCCTCGCGGCCGGGAGGCCGAAGTCGTTCGGGAGGGCTCCGCGTACGCGCGCGAGGTCGTTCGCATGCTCGCCCGCCTCGAGGCCGGAGAGGAGGAGGCGCCTTTCTTTGAGCTCTGCCCCGACTGCGTGCGAGAGCCGCTCGTCTCGATCGCCCGGGCCGCAGCGGCGATTCCGCGAGGATTCGTCGCGACCTATGGAGGCATCGCCGCAGCGGCCGGCACCGAGGCGCGGGTCGTAGGCGGCGTGATGGCGAAGAATCCTCTCTACCCGATCATCCCCTGCCACCGCGTCGTGGGCGCCGATCTCTCTCTGATCGGCTACACCGGGAGTCGGGATCCGCATGCGCTTCGCTCAAAGCTCGATCGCCTGCGCCGCGAGGCGCGTGGACATAAGGAGACTCGGTCCGTCACGACGCCGCTCGGGACCGCGCCCCTCGTGGTCTATCCTGTCGAGCAGGTCATCCAGCGCGCGGCCGGCGGCGGTTTGGACGAGGGGGCGCAGCAGTCCCTCTGGTGAGGGAGCCGCCCTCCCCGGCGATCACTGCGCGACCGGGACGGCGACGGCTCGTTGTAGAGCGCCATCCACTCCTGGTAGTATCGAGGCGGCCTTCAAGGATGAGGCCGCCGTATCCCATTCCTGCATAGAGCGGCCGAACAGGGCGTCGACCGGGACGCAGGCGGGACGATCCATCACCGAGATCAACAGACACCACCGCGAGGTCCGGACGATCCTTCGAAGACGGGATCTGGTCGATCCCTTCTTCGTCGGGAAGTTCTCGTTTTCGCCCTACCACGCCTGCGCCCACGGCTGCCTCTACTGCGACGGCCGCGCTGAGCGGTACTACGTGGAGGGAGAGTTCGACAAGGACATCGTTGTCCGGATCAATGCGCCGGCCCTGCTCGACACGGAACTGGCGAAACTCAGGGAGCGCGGCATCGTCTTCATCGGTTCGGGCGTCAGCGACGCCTATCAGCCTCCCGAGCGGGATGAGCTCTTGATGCAGGCCTGCGCCGTCGTGCTCGAGCGGCGGTCGATGCCGGTCACGCTGCTCACCAAGTCCGCATTGGCGCTGCGCGATATCGACACATGGACGAGGCTGAACGCCAAAGCCGGCGTCTTGATGATGATGTCGATCACAACCTTGGACGATCGACTCCGCGAGATCTTCGAGCCGACAGCGAGTCCCGTGAACGAACGGCTGGCAACCCTTGCGGAGTTCAAGGCGCGGGGAATCCCGATCGGCGTCGCCGCGATGCCGCTTCTTCCATTCCTGGCCGATTCCGAGTCTGATCTCACGATGCTCGCGACCGAGCTGCGACGGATCGGCGTTGACTTCGTCCTGCCGGGCGGGCTCACTCTGCGTCCCGGCCGGCAGAAGGCCGTGTTCTTCGAAACCCTGAGCCGCTCCTATCCCGAGTTGGCGGGAAGCTACGCCGAACTCTACGCCGAGGACCGCGCATCGGGAGCGCCCTTGTCAGACTATGCCCGGCGGTTCCGCCGGAGGGTAGCTTCGGCGTTCCGGAGCGCTTCCTTGCCGACGTTGGTCCCGCACCGCCTCTATCGTGATCGGCTTCCCACATACGATGAGGTCCATGTCCTCCTTCATCAGATGTGCGATCTCTATCAAGACCGCCCCGTTGCGGTAGGGAGGCTTCGTGCCGCGCTGGGGCGGTACACGGCCTGGCTCCAGGAGAGGAAGACGGTCTTCAACCGTAGGCGAAGACTCCGGCAAAGCGACATCGAAGCCGAGCTCCGGGGGCTGGCGGAAGGTCGCGGCCTCGCAAGCCTCCTCGACAACGAGAGGCTCTCCGCCTTCCTCCGTCAGGTGATCGTCGATCGGAGCGTGTTCGATCCGCTGGAGCGGGAGCTTCTCTAGTGGGCGTCTCGGCACATTCCCAGTCCCAAGCTTGGACCTCAGCCATGCCTTCCGTCTTCGTCTCCTCGTACTAGCGAACTACAACCAGACGACGATCCACGACCGGCTGCGTTTGACTGCCGGGCGCCACGAAGCCCCGCCGCGACCGGTCCGCGGACGGAGCTGCCCGCGAAACGCCTCCATCGCAGGAGCAGGTTTCCCCGACAACGGGAGGCCGATCAGTGACGTCCGTCACAGAAGCCGCCACTTTCCTTCCCCCCCGGACGATAGGCAGCAGCGACGGCGGATGTCCGCGACTCGGGCAAGATTCTCAGGATCCGCTGACGGCCGCGGCAGCCTGGAAGGAAGGCGGGGACGTTCTCAGGCGACCGGTGGAACGGCAACGATGATGGCGGCCGCCCCGGACTCTCCGGCGGGCCGACGGTCTTCGGCGATTCGGCCTTCCCGCCCTCTCGCGGCGCGGCCCGCCCGCCACTCGGCAGATCGCAGGTGCCGACAGGCGCGGTTCCCTGTATCCTCTAAGGCGGCCCGCCGGGGCCCTCGCACTCCGCCGCTCGGGGCGTGATGGTCGGGCGCCGGAGTGGCGGGCTCGCCCGCGAACCGGAACCGTGAGGAGGGGGAGGAGGAGAGGAGGAGGAATGGAGTTTTCGATCAAAGTCGATCCCGCGACGTGGCAGCGCTACATCTCGGTGCCGCGGAAGGGCGAGTCCGTGCTGACGGATTCCTTCGTGAACAAGGGGATGGCGTTCACAGCGAAGGAAAGGGAAGAGCTCGACATCCTCGGCCTCCTCCCGCCCAGCATTTTCACGATCGAGCAGCAGCTCACCCGCGTCTACGAGTCGTACTGCAGCAAGCAGACGCCGCTCGACAAGTACATCTACCTCGGCGGTCTCCACGACCGCAACGAGGTCCTCTACTACAGACTCATCCAGGATCACATCGACGAGATGATGCCGATCGTCTACACCCCGGTCGTCGGGGAAGCGTGCCAGCAGTTCTCGCACATCTTCCGTCGCGGGCGCGGCCTCTACATCGCCATCGACCAGAAGGACAAGATCGAGCGGATCCTCCGCAACTACCACACGGCCGAGCCATCCGTCATCGTCGTGACCGACGGCGAGCGGATCCTCGGCCTCGGCGACCAGGGCGCAGGCGGCATGGGCATCCCGATCGGGAAGCTCTGCCTCTACACGCTCTGCGCCGGCGTCTCCCCGTACTCCACGCTCCCGATCGCGCTCGACGTCGGGACGGACAACGAGGAGCGCCTCGCTGACCCGCTCTATTTCGGCCTCCGACGCAGGCGGGTCCGCGGCGCCGAGTATCAAGACTTCATCGACCGGTTCGTCGCCGCCGTGAAGAGGGTGTTCCCGAACGTCCTCCTGCAGTGGGAGGACTTCCTCAAGGAGAACGCGATCATCCAGCTCGAGCGCTTCCGCGAGAAGATTCTCTCCTTCAACGACGACATCCAGGGGACGGCTGCCGTCGCGGTTGCAGGGATCTTCGGCGCGCTCCGGCTCACCGGCGGGAAGATGAGCGACCACCGCATTTGCTTCGCCGGCGCCGGCGCCTCGACGCACGGCATCGCCGGCCTCTTCGTCGCGGAGCTTGTCGAGCAAGGGATCGCGATCGACGAGGCGCGCAGGAGGATCTGGACCTGCGACTCGAAGGGCCTCTGCGTCTCCGACCGCCCCGGCCTCGAAGGCTTCAAGAAAGAGTACGCGCGCGACCGCGCCGAGCTGGCCTCGTGGAAGGTGGCCGACCCGTCGAGGATCACGCTCGAGGAGACCGTCAAGCACGCGCGACCGACGATCCTCATCGGCGTCTCCGCGACGCCGGGGACCTTCACGGAGCCGATCGTCCGACAGATGGCGAAGAACGCCGAGCGCCCGCTCGTCTTCCCGCTCTCGAACCCGACATCGAAGGCTGAGTGCACGGCCGAGCAGGCCGTCCGATGGTCCGACGGCCGCGCCATCGTGGCGACGGGCAGCCCCTTCGCGCCCGTGACGCACGAGGGCGTGAAGTTCCGGATCGGGCAGTGCAACAACGCCTTCATCTTTCCGGGCGTCGGCCTCGGCTGCTGCGTCGCAAAGGCGACGCAGGTCAGCGACGGGATGTTCCTCGAGTCGGCCAGGGCCCTCGCCACGCATGTCACCGATGACGACATCCGGGAGTCGGCGGTCTTCCCGCCGCTCTCGAACATTCGCGACTGCTCGCACTCCGTCGCCTGCGCCGTGATACGGCGCGCGGTGAAGGAGGGCTACGCCGACCCGGAGATGCTGAACGGACTCGAGGAGCGCGTCCGCCGCGCCATGTGGTCCCCGGAGTACCTCCCGGTCCGCTACGAGCCGCCGACCGGCCACGGACGCCGGCACTGAGGACGCACGCCAGGGGGGGCGCCGGTCGCGGCGTCCCCCGCAGTTCGCGGCCTGGGAGACCGCTCCCCGCCACCTGGATCCATCGGTTGGGCCGCAGAAGGAGTCATCGCCATGCTTCGTAGAGCCAAGATCACCATTGTCGGCGCCGGAGCGGTTGGGGCCACCACGGCTCATTGGTGCGCCGTCTTCGAGCTGGGCGACATCATCCTCTTGGACACCCCCAGCCTCGAAGGCATGCCCAAGGGCAAGGCCCTGGACTTGATGCAAGCATCGCCCGTGTTTGGCTTCGACGCCCACATCTCCGGGACCAGCGACTACGAAGCGACGCGGGACAGCGATGTCGTGGTGATCACGGCCGGAATCGCTCGAAGGCCGGGCATGAGCCGGGACGACCTGCTGAGCACCAACGCCCGAATCGTCGCATCCGTCGCCCAGCGAGTGCGGGAGACCAGTCCCGACTCGATCGTGATCGTGGTCAGCAACCCGCTGGATGCCATGGTGTACCGGGTCTGGCAGGTCACCGGCTTCCCGACCCACCGCGTCTTCGGTCAGGCCGGCGTCCTGGACACCGCCCGGTTCCGCACCTTCCTGGCCCTGGAACTGGGCGTCAGCGTCGAGGACGTCCATGCGCTCTTGATGGGCGGACACGGCGAGACGATGGTCCCCATGCCCGACCACTCCTCGGTGGGCGGGATTCCCGTCACCAAGCTGCTCCCGCCTGAGAGATTGAAGGAGATCGTGGACCGCACGCGGCACGGCGGCTCCGAGATCGTCAACTACCTCAAGACCGGAAGCGCCTTCTACGCGCCGGCCGCAGCCGTGGCCCAGATGGTCGAAGCGATCGTCAAAGACAAGAAGCGCGTGGTGCCCTGCGCGGCCTACTGCGAGAAGGAGTACGGCGTGGGCGGCTACTACGTCGGCGTGCCCGTCATCGTCGGCGCCAACGGCATCGAGCGGATCATCGAGCTGGACTTGACCGAGACCGAACGCGCCGACTTCGAGAAGAGCGTCGCGGCCGTCAAGCATCTCGTCAAGATCATGAAGGAGCTGCCGGAGTCGTAGGCCCCGCGCCTCCTGAAGACATGACTCAAGATTGATGTCGCCGAGGACCCCGCTCCCCAATGCCGGACGGCTCGATCGGCCAGAGCGCCGGACCGTCCTTGGCGATTCCCAGCGGTATTGCGCTCAGCAGACGGCTCCCTCATGGCATTCGGTTCGATTCCTGCAACACCACGAGGCAGCCCGAAAGGGTGAGTGAAGTAGCCACGATCCAGCCCGAGAGGGAGAGTGAGGAAGCCATGGAAATGCCAAAGCCGGGACCCGAGCACGAGGAGCTTAAGCGGATGATCGGCTCGTGGGAGGGGGAGGAGACCCTCCATACTTCTCCATGGGACCCGAAGGGCGGGACCGCCCTCGGGCGGATCCATGCGCGCCTGGCCCTCGACGGATTCGCGGTCGTCAGCGACTACGAGCAAGAGAAGGACGGTCGGGTCGTCTTCCGGGGCCATGGGGTCTATACGTGGGACAAGGCACGGAAGCTCTATGTCATGACCTGGTTCGACTCGATGTCGCCGGGCACACCGGGTATCGCGTATGGAATCCTGCACGGTGGAACGCTGACCTTCCAGAACCAGAGCGAGCAGGGACACGGGCGATACATCTACGACTTCGAGAACCCCGACTCGTATCGGTTCCGGATCGAAGCTTCAAAGGACGGCGAGACCTGGGCGCCCTTCATGGATGCCCGCTTCGTCCGACGTTGAGAAAGAAGAAGCCCCGAAACGGGCGTTCCTTCGAGCAATGAAACACCCGCGCCGCTGAGGCAGCGCGGGTGCATTCGACTTCAGGCCAGCGCGCTATCTCATCAGGATAAGCTTCCGGGAATGCTCGAAGCCCTCTCCCACGAGCTTCGCTATGTAGACGCCGCTCGACACGCGCTCTCCCTTCGCATTCGTGCCGTTCCAATCGACGGCATGCGGCCCAGCGATCAACTGATCGTCCCGGAGCATTGTCACCACGCGCCCCTGGATGTCGAAGACGCCGAGCCGCACCTGTCCGGCCTTGCCCAGCTTGAAGTTCAGCGTCGTCTTCGGATTGAAGGGATTGGGGTAGGCGGCGAAACGTACCGTGGTCGCCGGAGCCTCCTCGGCCGGGCCGGCCGCAACGGCTCTGTGACCATAGAAGTGCATGGCGGGGACATAGGCCTCGACGAGGATCTCCTCATTGGTGGAGTCGCGCATGCGGAACTGGACCTGGTCGACGAGAGCATCCTCCGGTCCGTCATACTCGAAGTAGTTGGAGCCCCATCCGTCCGGCGCGGAGTAAAGCGGACTGCCTCCGTAAGAGTGATCGATCTCACTTCCTTGCGCGTAGGGATGGGGCCAGACACGCACGGCATTCGCGCCGGTCGTGTGATAGTGGAAGTCGCAGTCGACCCGCTCCTCGAAATCCAGGATCGCCGGCGCGCCCGGGGAGAGGGTGACGCGGTTGACCGAATGAGCCCTGTAGGTCATCTGCAGAGGGATGAAGACCGTCAGATAGGTCTGTGACTGGTCGCTGTTCGTCATCATGAAGCAGGCCTGGTTGATGTCCACGTCGCCGGCATAGCGGAACCAACGGTCTCCCGAGCCAGAGGGATGGGGCAAGAGGGTGCTGCCTGAGGAGTACATGCTCGGCCAGTAGACTGCTCCGTCCCTCGCCCCGAGGCAAAAGACGCGCACGCCGCCCGCATCGCTCGTTGTGTAGTCGAAGGATCCCGTGACGCGCTCATCATATGACATCCACTGCGGCGACTCGGGATCGAGGGTGAAGTTGCTCAAGCCGTGAGCGTCCCAGTGATAATCCACAGGCACGAAGCACTCCCAGAGAACTTCCGTCATGCCCTCGTTGTACATGTAGATGCGGACCTGATTCACTTCCTTCGGTCCGGAGCTGAAGCGAAAGGAGTGATCCACGGCGCCCCCGGGGGGCGTCACATGGTGTCCACCCGAAGCGCCGTATCCCGGAACAAGCGTTCCGTTGAAAAACGGTCTGGCGAAGACGTATCCCGGCACGTCGGTGGTGAAATGATGGTCGATGAGCAAATAGTTTCCGTACTGGATCCACGAGGGCGATCGGTGGCTGTACGAGAGATCAGTCACGCCCTTCGCGCCGAATTGGTAGTTCACCGGAAGGTAGAGTTCGAGAAGCATCTCAGACCAGTCCAGGTTGAACAAGGAGATGAAGATCTGATCGACGTGGCAGTCGCCGCTCGTTACGGAGCACCATCGATCACCTGAGCCCTCTCCTTGCGGAACAGGCTGCGAACCCGACCAAACGAGATTTGGGGAGGCTTGGCCGTTCGTGTAGGGCAGGACCATGATGCGCCCGCCTGCCGGGTCGTCGACCTTGTAACTGAATGAGACGGTGATCCTGTCATTGTGGCCCAGCCAGGCCTGATTGCCTCGGTCGATCCGAATATCGCCGAGGTAGTTCGCCCGAGACGGCAGCGGCAGAAAGAGAAGAGCAATCGCGAGATGAATGACCCTGATTCTCATTTCGGGGTCCTCTCGGAATCCCGTGTTGATTGGGCTTGAGAGCGGATGTGCGAGTTGAGGGCGGGGTTGCAGACGAAGAGCTCCTGGTTTCCCATAGTGCCTTCTTCTTCCAGGAAGGGAGGCATGGAT
>VGJL01000013.1 GCA_016867495.1 Candidatus Eisenbacteria bacterium
ACGTCGATGGGGCGCGTCGGGTTCCCTACCCTGACTCGCGGCATCCCGGGCCGATCCGAATCGAGCCTTCCGACCGACCCACCCGGGCGCCCACCGATGCATGCAAGATGCAACGTTCGTGCCGGTGTTACTCTCTGACGCCCCCATTTGTATCTCATTGACCTGCAATAGATTGCAAGATCGGTTGGATGGCGCGTGTCGGAGCGACGGCCGCGAGATGGTCCCCTCGGTGTCGGAGAGATGTCACCGGCGGTGCCGCCTCATCGTGCTGACGGGACGGGGGCGCGCGGCTATCCTGAGCGGGTGATGACCGAGGATCCCTCGTTGCAGCTCATGCTCGTGCGCACGAGCGAGCCCGCGGCGGAAGCGCTCGAGGCGCTTCTCGAGGAGATGGGCGTTCTCGGGTCGGCGGTCGAGCGAAGGCGCGGCGCGCGGCTCGTCCTGCTGCAGGCCTACTTCCCGGGCGATGCCATCGTTCCGCTCGAGTGGGCGAGGGAGAAGCTACGCGAGCTGCGAGCGAACGGCGTGCCGGTCGGGCCGGCCGAGGTGCGCGCGCGCCCGATGCGCGGCGAGGATTGGGCGGAGTCGTGGAAGCGGCACTTCAAGGCGATCCGCGCGACGGAGCGCCTCATCGTCCTCCCGAGCTGGGAGGAGGCTCCGGCCGGAGAGATCGATCTGATCCGCCTCGATCCGGGAATGGCCTTCGGGCTCGGGGATCATCCGACGACGCGCGGGTGTCTGGAACTGATGGAGAGGCTGAGGCCTGGCGATGGGGATCTCGAGGGCCGCTTCGCAACAGCGGACGTCAGAACGGGAACGGGGATTCTGGCGATCAGGGCGGTGCAGCTCGGGCTCGGGCCTGTCGAGGCCTTCGACACCGAGGCGGACGCGGCGCGAAGCGCGCGGGAGAACGCCGAGCGCAACGGCGTCGCCGCGCAGATCGAGTTCCGCGAGGGCACGATGCCCCCACGCGGCGCAGGGCCATATCGATGGGTCCTGGCGAACATCCTGCTCGGGCCGCTCGAGACGCTCATGCCGCGCATGTCCCGATCGCTCGTGTCTGGGGGAGAGCTCGTGGCCGCGGGGATTCTGGCGGAGCAGGAGGATCGATTCGCGGAAGCGTGCGCCGGCGCGGGTTTCAAGGTCGTGGATCGGATTTGCGAGCGGGCGCAGCGGGGGGCGCGCCGCTGGCCGGTTCTGCTGTTGCGGAAGAGGAGGGGCCTCCGCTAGACTCGGAGATCTGAGCGGTGACGCGCGCAGTTGCCGGCGGCTTGCCGGAGCGGCGGTCGGCGGGAGCAACGCCTTGGCGGAGTGGCAGCCTGCCGGAGTCGAGCGCGCGAGGGCGCCGCAAGCGATTATTCCTCGGTAGCTCAATGGTAGAGCATGCGGCTGTTAACCGCAGGGTTGTAGGTTCGAGTCCTACCCGGGGAGCATGTGTCCTGGCTCTTCTCTCCACGTGGAAGGGCAGAGGGGGCTTCTGGGATGGGAGCAATGCGCACCCGTCCCCAATCCGTGGACTGCCGAGCCCGGCATTCTGCGCGGCGCAGCACAGCGGGATGGCCGCCGGCGCGAAGGGGGCTGGCCCATGACCGTAACGGATCTGTGTTTCGATCATGACCGTCTGAACGAGCTGTGCCGTCGCTACCACGTGGCGCGCCTTGAGGTTTTTGGCAGCTTCGCGAGAGGGGATGCGAGGCCGGAGAGCGATGTCGATGTCCTTGTCACTCTTGAGCCCGGGGTGGGAATCGGCCTCGAGTTCGTGGCGCTGAAGCAGGAGCTGGAGGGCTTGTTCGGTCGCAGGGTCGATCTGTTGACCCGAGCATCTGTGGAAAGATCGGCCAACAAGTACTTCCGCCGGTTCGCTCTCCAGCAGATCCGACCACTCTATGAACAAACCTGATCCTCTTGCTCGCGATCTCGTCAAGTGTGAGGACATGCGTCTGAACGCGGAGCGGGCGAGGCGACATCTTGGCTCTCGAACGCTGTCAGCGTTTCTTTCCGACGCGCTCGTTCAGGATGCCGTCATTCGATGTGTGGAGGTCATCGGCGAGGCAGCCCGACAGGTCAGCGGATCTAGTCGACAGCGGGCTCCCGCCGTGCCCTGGACTCTCATCATTGGCATGCGGAACATCCTGGTGCACGACTACGGAGAGGTCGACCTCGAGCAAGTCTATCGGGTGGCCCGTGAGCACCTACCGAATCTACTGAGTCAGCTTGGAGACCTGATCGCAGAACTCGAGCGAGATACTGGATGGCAGGGGGAGAAGGATGAGTAATCCGGGCGCCCCCGAGGTCTGCCAGGGGGCTGGCTGTTAACCGGGAGGTTGCAGGTTCGAGTCTGGTTCGGGGAGCCACTTGAAAACCGCGGACTATCCGCGGCGTCCCTGTTAGCGGAGAACCCCGAGAGCGAGAGCGATCGGGGTTTCTTCGTCTCCGGCCGCCCGGGAGGATATCCGCCCGCGGCCAATCCGCCGGCCGCGTACTCCGTTTCGTGAGAAAACGACCGGGGTCCGGTGGGATAGGTGGGGTTTCCCACCGCGGCCCGAAGAACCGCGGCGAAATGCTCAGATTCTGCTTTGAAAACGCCGGTCGAGTTGCATGAGGTCTGGTTGCGGTTTGTAGCGTGACCTGATAGCCCTGACGTGCGACGCATGGCGTGAGCCCCGGCACTAACGGCCATCCTTTGACCTCTATGCCACATCACCCGCCGGTAGCTCTCAGCCTCCCTACGGCAGTCGTGAGATGAGCGCTTCCTGCACGCGTCGGAGTGCCGCCGGCGGATCAAAGGAGGTGCCAAGCGCGAGGAGTGGGGGAACATCGCCGAGAAAGACCGCATCCTCGATCTTCTCCGCCAGGTTCTGTTCGAACTCTCTGCGCGAGACCCTCAATCCGTCATTCTCCATGTAACGTGTCAGGCACTGGACAATGCGTGCGGCATCCAGATCGGCCAGGTGTGCGAGAGCCTCTGACAAGTCGAACAAGTCGCGGCCCTTCTTTCGCTGGTATAGTGCTCGCAGTTTGGTTCCGAGAAGCTCCTCGGGCTGGTAAGTGAGCACATCGGCGGAGCCTGAGTACCAGGGGCTGTCTACTCGAAACGGCACTCGTCGCGGATCGAGGACGGAGAAGTGCTCTCTCGTTTTGATCTCGACCTTGAGCTTGAGCGGGGTGACCGGTCGCATCTCCGATTCGAATCGATAAACGAACGTCACCCGCCCTTGGCCCTGCTTCCAGCGCGGCTCCCCAAGCCAGGAATCGAGCTGTGCACGCATCGCGCGAAGCACGGGCCCGATCGGTTCGGCGTGAACCTGGACGAGATCAATGTCCTCGGAGTACCGAACTGCCGGTCGGAGAAGGAGCTTGTGGAGCGCGGTGCCCCGCGAAATGCGACCTCGCGGGAGAGGATGTCGTCAGAGTACAGATCGACGAGAGCCCGGCAGACAACGAGATCCTGCTCCACCTGGGCGTCGGTGGCCCACGGCGCCTGGGCTCGCCATACCGTGACGTGCGCGCGGGGAATCACGTGTCCGCCTCGATCTTCTCGTTGACAAGAATCCTCCAGCGGGCGTCCTTGCGTGTGCTGCGTATGGAGCGGTCGGGCCGGAGAGGAATGTACCGGGGACGCCGTTCCGCGATCCAGTTGGCGAGCGGGCCGGCGGGAACCTCCGCACCGACCTGTTCCAGAAGATATCCGAGGCGCTGCGCGTTCGGCAGGTCCCCCTCGATCCTCGCGACCTCCGCGAGGCGTCCCGCGTCGAGCTTCTCGGCGAGATCAGCAAGCACGGTGGCGACGTTGCCGATGTGACCGGCGGCCTCGACATAGCGCAGCAGGTCGAGCGCGGTCGCCTCCGGAGTGGCTACGCGCATGAATCCCGTTTCCGTCTTTGTCTCACTGGTCGGAGTTCGGTCGATCCGTAGCTTCTGGAAGAACCTGATGCGCGCTCGACCGGCGACGACCGGACGAAGTTGGACGTCAGTGATGACCTGGAATTCCTGAGGCTGCTGATGGGCCGCGCTGTGCAGAGCTGCTGCACTCAAGAGCCCCACGTAGTAGCGACGGCCGCAGAACTTCATCAGCTCGTCGACGAACCAGCTTGGGGGTGGCGCTCCGGCGTGGCGGTACTCGACAGGCACGATGACGAAGAAGCCTCGGCGGGGGACAGCAAGGCGGCGCCTGGCCGCCAACCGCTGCACCGATTTCTTGAGGGCCTCATCGTTTGTCCGCAGCGCTTCGAGCGCTGTTTCGCGCGTCAGTACGTAGCGCCCGGCCGCCTGATAGGAATCCACCAGGTCGGCAAGACCTTTGGGTTGCGACTGCTCGTCCTTGGGCGACATTGGCCAGCCCTCCGTCTACCGTGCCGGTGATGCGGAGGGTACCTCCTCGTGCCGTGGGCGTGCAATACATATGCGAAAAGGGACGTAGAGTGTCCCTTTTGGCGTATGGACTGGCGCGAGGGCGAAGAAGGGAGTACGAGTGGCGGCGGAGCCTCCTGCCAATCGCTTCCCCGTGTCCCCCGCAGAGTGCCAATGACCAGCCGAGTCCAACCAATAGCGTATCAACCTCCTGCGACCTGCATCGGAGGTGTCACCGAGGCGACCTGGGACACTTCGCACCGATTCAGAGTCGGCTACGCCGCGATGAGGGCACCCACGAACGCCCGGACGGTTCGAGCAATTCCCTGTCCGGGGAGCCATTTGAACGCCGCGGACTTCCCGCGGCGTTCCTGTTAGCGGAGAGCCCTGAGAGCGAGAGCGATCGGGGTTTCTACGAAACGCGCCTCGGGCAAGCGGTATCGCGTGGTCCTCAGACTCCGGGCGCGGTCTCTGGTTCGAGACAATCGCGAACTTACGAATCGCCACGCCAGACTTCGACCCTACAAGGGTTGTGGCGCGATGTCGTTTCAGATCCCGCACCCGACGGGGTGAACTACCGGTGGTCTCCCGATCGCCGGTAATAGAGTCTTTTCGGGTCGGTCGGACTGCTACCGATCTCGACGACCGATCCTCGGTCAACCAGGCTCCTCAGCCTGGTGCGGGCCGAACGCGGAGACAGGCCCACGAGTTCCGCGACCTGCCTTGTGCTGAGTCCGCCGCCGTCTTCAATGGCCTGCAGAATCCGGGTTTCGACCGGGTCCACGGGCGGGGGGGACTGCCCCAAGAGCCGGAAGATCACTCGGAAGTGAGTGCCGACCTCCAGAAACTCCGGTCGGGGAAGGCCGTGGGTCCGGCAAGCGTCGATCATTCTCCCGATGCCGCTGCCCCATTGCTCAATGAGCCCCAGCTCCTTGAACACGCGCCCGATGACACGGTTGCGCAGCCGGGAGACGCCGGCCTGGATGTCGTCCACCGTGAGCCCGAAGGGGAGGAGGCCGGGGCTCTCCACTTCCACGCGGTCATCGAACACCGCGATCCGAATTGGCGCACCCCTCTGGCTGTAGTCGGAGTGGGTGATCGCGTTGATCACCGCCTCTCGTACCGCCGGCAACGGGATGCTCCAGTGTTCTTCTCGGCGGATCCCCTCGACCCGGAAGGACCGGAGGGCGTGTTTCTGGACGAACTCGACCGTCTTGGAGATGGCGGCAGCGGGATAGTCGTGGATATCGTCAGTGTCCAGGATGTGCGTGCGCGTCGTGCCCGAAAACCTGCCGACCTGCACCCAGGCGTCCGGAAAGGCCACCGCGCGCTGGACGCCGAAGAGGAGAATCCCGCCGTTCGTCGGCACAAGCCGCCTCTGATGCCGGGTTAGAAGGCGGAGCGACTCCAGATCCTCCCGTCTCAGCTTCCGCACCGGGGCGAAGAGCTCTGAAGCTGCTCTGAAGTCGATGGCTTCAGAGCTCAGGGTCGGTAGCGGGAGCTCGTCATAGGATTCGTCACGGGCCGTTCGCTTCAGTTCCTCGCGCAAGGCCTCGTCGGCCAGGCGGTTGGAAGCGCCCACGCGGACGTACGTTCCGCGCTCTACCCCCTCCACGTTGACGTGGTGTGGCGGGGTGGAGCTCGGGAACACTTCGACGACGATGACCTCCTTGTCGCGCCACGGCCAGACCTCGATGGCGGGCATGAGCGGCGGGGTGATGCCCGTGGCCACCACATTCGCCAGTCGCTCCTGGACGTCGAGCGCCGACTCTCTGTTCGAGAAGGATCCCGGTCGGGCACGATCCGCGACGGTCTCCGGCCGTCCCGATCGGGTCGAGACTCACTGCGTCTCTCCCCAAACGGAGGGAGTGGCTCGCGGACCCGGAACGCTCCCACCTCAGACGAGACGGGGTTCGAACTCGTCCCCCTCGGTGATCGGCAAGGTGAGCCGAGCGGGCCGCGCGCAACGGCTTGCGAAGCCTCAGAAGACATCCCCCGAGTGCAACGCCCTCAGGAATCCGGTCACTGGGAGAACGCGGACATTCTCGAAATCGTAGGCCCTGGACCCCGTGTAGATGCCGAAGCAGCGATCGACCTTCAGTCCCGACTGCGCGGCAAGCTCGGTCATCGGCTTCTCCCACGATCGATCCCATTTGGGAGAGAGCTTGACCTCGATGGCCACGACCTGCGGCGCCCTGCCGGTCTGACGTTTGCGGGTCTCGACGATAAAGTCAATCTCCACGCCAGAGGCTGTGCGGTAGTACGAAATCTGGCGATGTTTGCCCGCGGTCTCGTTGAAGACACGGAGTTCATGGTAGATCATGGTCTCCAGCGCCGTGCCTCGCCACGACCGATCCAGGGGATCACGATGCAGCCCCGCTGCCGCCCGAGCCACCCCCGGATCGAACCAGTAGAACTTGGGGTGAGCGGACTCCCGAACCTTGACCCCGGGTCTCCAGGCCGGGAGAAAGTGTCCGAGGAGTGTGTCCGTCAAGATAGCGAAGTACGTGTCAACGGTGCTGCGCGGCACAGCGGCTTCGCGGGCGATATTGTGCCCGTTGACCGCCTGACCATTCATCTGTCCGGCGACCCCTAGAAACCGGAGGAACGGCGGCACGTTCCGGACGAGGCCTTCCTCTCTGATTTCCTCCTTGAGGTACGTGTTCACGTAGGCGGCCAGGATCTCCGGCGCCTGGGATCGATCCATCTGGACGGACGGCAGGAGGCCCCAATCGATCGAGAAACCCGGATCGAATCTATCCCGCAACTCCGCCGCAGAGAACCCCTCCATGTTGAGAGTCAGCGCCCTCCCGGCGAGCAGGTTTGCGCCGCCTCGGCGCAGCTTCCGCGCCGGAGAGCCACAGAGAGCGAAACGCCAGCGACGGGACTCCATCAATCGATGGACCTCGTCGAGCAGAGCGGGCGCTTTCTGGATTTCGTCGAGGATGATCCAGGAGTTCGCCGAACGGTTGCCGATGATCGCTTCCAGGCGATGGGGATCGCGGGCCAGCTCGAGATAGAGCGAGGCATCGAGCAGGTCGAGGCGAGGAGCCCCCGGGAAAGTCTGCCTGAGCCAGGTGCTCTTGCCCGTCCCCCGCGGGCCGAAGAGGAAGAACGACCTCGTGGGAGGAGCAAGAAGCCGGGGGATGTGCGCAGCGGGTCGCATGTCGACAAGATACACTTCTGTTGGACAATTGCAATGGATTTGTCCAGGTCGTGGGACAGTCGGGCAGCCGGCGGGGAGGACCCTGGACTCCACATCCTCGAGACTCCGCCCCGGAACGAGGCCGCTGCCGGGCCGCGTCAGGCGGGCGCGGCTCAGAGAAACCGGTGCACCGCGGCTTCCACCCGGATCTCCTTCCCCTGGCGGCCGAGCACGAGCATGCGGACTTCACCCGGTCGCCCCCGAAGGGCATCGATGACAGTTCCCATGGTCGCTCCGGCGACCGTGAGATCGCCGATCCGCAGCAGCGTGTCACCGGTCTCGACCCCTTCGACAGCCGGCCTGCCGCCTCTCTGGATCACTCCGATGACGCTGTAGCCTCCATCCGCCTCCGGTCGCAAGGTCAGACCGACCAAGTCCAGGTCGTGAGGATCGACCTCCGGTCCCTTCTCGAAGTAGACCGCGCCTTCGGGGTAGTCGATCTCGACGCAGAAGGCCTTGAAGGCGTTCGGGCCCAGAAAGCCATCGACAGCGCGGGCGGCCTTCTGGGAGTAGAAGGCGCTGAGCGAAGCCCCGCCCCGGAAGATGTCAGGGAGCCCGACCAAACCGACCTGGGCCAGGGGAATCGAGCCCCAGGTGATCTCCGGCAGGCGAGTGATCGGGTAGTCCGGCTCTCCGGGCCACCATCCCCAGATGTTGGCGCAGCCGACCGCCCCGACTGAACAGGGCCACTCGGGATGGTCCTCGACGAGCCGGTCAAACACAGCGGCGGAGACGAAACTGTAGGAGGCCCCGTTGTCCAGAGCCAAGCTGAGGCTGTCCCGACCCACCAGGGCGTCGAGCTGGACGATGCCGGTTCTGGGATTGACGACGGCAGGAGCGCGCAGGCCGCGGTGCTCAACGCTTCCCGGATCCCCGATGGTCACCATGCGTTGGGGATAGTCGAAGACGACCTGATAGTGCATCAGAACCGTGGAGGGGAGATTCGCGTCGACATGCATGGTATTGAAGAGCCAGGGTCGCCGGAAGATAACCGTCGTACGCACGCTGTCCACGCGGAGATCCTTCCCGCCGAACCGGACGGCCGGCGCCTCGACGACATCCACATCCGATGGAGCGGCATCGGAGGGCTTCCCGTCCTCCGCGGGGGGAGCGAGGCCGAGATCGCGCGCCAGTTGCTCGCTCAACATGAAGTCCGGATTCCCAGTGTCGACCCAAAGGAGGGCCTTCCGCCATGTGCCGTCCTTCCTCTGGACCTGCACCTCGACGATCATCCGGTTGTGATCGAGGATCATGGGCACGATCCCCCGAGGCGGCGGGGATGGCGTGGCCGGCGGCTGTTCCGTCGAAGATTGCGCCGGTGGTGGTCGGCCGGCCGGAGATTGCCCCGTGGTCGGTGACGGCATCTGGAGCGCCAACGCGACTGAGAACGCGCACGCCAACGCCGAGAGAAGCTCGCGCAGACCCTTCGGCATGTTCACCTCCCTGTCCGCATGATACGCCTCCCGAGTCGTCCGTTGTCGGTCCCGAAGTCCTGATCACGCGAGCAGGAGGAAGACGAAGGGGACCCGATTCCAAACGGTTGAAACGACGAAGAAGTCGATGGCGGCGATGTTCGAAAAGCCTGCGCCTGCATGTCAAGAGGACGGTTGCCGCGGAGAAACCGCTGTGTCGCTTGCTCCGATCGTGCTTCGCCTACTACCATGGATCGAGGGCGCATCTTGCGCTCGAGAAGGCTCTCGGTCCACCGAAGCCATGAGACCGGGCGTCGCCTCGAAGTGTCTCCTGGCCGACAGTGGCCCACGCGAACGGATCGACTGCGAGCGTGGATTCCCGCGTATTTCCTGTTGGCCGAGATGCCCGAACGGAGGAGGACCAGTTGGAACACAAGGAGTACCGTAAGCTGCATGCGGAGTGGTACGAGCTGGTCTCCGCTTCGATGGGGCCGAGCAAGGAGGTCGACTACCTGGCCGCGAAGGTCAGGGCTTTGGGTCAGCCGGCGCTCGAGCTGGGGAGCGGCACGGGCAAGATCCTGATTCCGCTTCTGGAGCAGGGCCTTGACGTCATCGGAGTCGACACCTCCGAGGACATGACGGCGCGATGCCTCGCCGCGTGCAAAGCGAAGAACCTGAAAGCAGAGATCCACGAGCAGTCCATGGTGAATCTCGACCTGCAGCGTCGATTTCGCCTGATCTTCCTTGCTTCAGGGGGGCTGGGGCTGTTCACCGAGGATCGGGACATCCACCTGACGTTTGCCCGGGTCATGGCCCACCTGGAACCGGGGGGCCACTTCATCTACGACTTCCAGCTCGTGCCGGCTCCCTATGAGGACAACGATCGATGGACCGGTGACTGGATCTGCGGTCCGGATGACACCGTGATCGCGTGGCGCAAGCGGATGAAGCACGATCCGGCGACCAACGTGTGGCAGTGGCTGTTCATCGTCGACAAGTTCGTGGGCGGCCGCCTGGTGGAATCGGAGGCGAACGAAAGGTGGGGCCGCACCTTCACGCTCGAGGACGCGCTGCAATACGCCAGGGCGGCAGGATTCGAGGAGATCCAGGCTGCGGACTGGTTGACCGACGCCCCGCCGAACGAGACCTCGAAGTTGATCTCCGTTCAGTGCAGGAAGCCCACGGCGACTGCATGCTAGTATTCGGTCGTGAGTCAGGCCGCATGGACAACTTCAGTGATGAGTGGGCGCCAAAGTAGCGCGGCATCTGCCACTCCGACATCCACTTCGCGCGGAACGAATGGCAGTTCACCGTCTACCCCTGCGTGCCTGGACACGAGATCGTGGGCCGCGTGGTGGATGTTGGAAGCGGCGTGACGCGCTACAAAGAGGGCGACCTGGTCGGCGTCGGCTGCTTCGTGAACTCGTGCCGTTCTGAGTCACTCGCCCTCGAAGGCGGCGGATGCCCGGCGCCTGGGCGCGCACGAGTTCGTGCTCACGAGCGGGACCAATGCGCTCGCCCCGCTCGCCGGGCGCTTCGACGTCATCCTCGACACCGTGTCGGCGGAGCACGACGTGAACGGCTATCTCAGCTGCTTGAAGAGGGACGGCACCCTGATCATGGTGGGAGCCTCGCCGACCCCGCTCTCCGTGTCGGCGTTTCCGCTCATTTTCGGGCGCCGGCGCATCCTCGGATCTCTCGTCGGCGGGCTGCCTCAGACGCAGGAGATGCTCGATCACTGCGGGAAGCATGGGATCACAAGCGACATCGAGCGGATCGACCCCGCGCAGATCAACGAGGCCTATGACCGGGCGGTGAGGGGAGAGGTCAAGTACAGGTTCGTGATCGACTGCTCGAAGTTCTGATCCGCATTGCCCCGGGAGCCACTCTCCAACGAGATGCCGTTCGGCGAGTAGGTCGAACGGCTTCTCCTGAGCGGGACTGGCAGTTGCGCCTGTGTAGTCCAGATGGCGTGGGTCTGCTCTACCTGAACGTCGCCTTGATGGCGCCCCATGTCGTCAGCTCCACCGCGGTCGCGCCACAAGCCACGGGGAACGCCCCGATCAGCCCACAGCCTCCGGAGTTCTCCGGCGCGCAAGGCGAGGCGGCGTTCAGTGTGCAGTCGTCATTCGCCATGTCGCAGAACAGCGGATCCATGCTGATGTTGCCGTTGATGCCGAGCTGGTCCTCGATCCAGGCCGTCCAGTCCCCGCCGGGATTCCCGTAGATGTTGCAGCAGACGAGCGTGACCGGGCACGCCACCTCGATTGCCTCCCCCTCGGCGCCGAAGGCGATGATCGTGTTCTCGAGGCGCGTCCATGACTCGCCGCACATCAGCGTTCCCCAGCGCGCGCCATTCCTATAGAACGTGCAGTTCCGCATGATCGTTGTGGACATCTTCCCCGACGAGAAAGCCCCTCCGTCCGCGTACGCCGTGTTCCCTATGAAGGCGCAACCCTCGAGGACCAGGTCGGCGAAGAAGTTGAAGACCGCGCCGGCCTCATGGGCGCTGTTGTTCAGGAAGCGGCAATTGGACACTTGGCCCTGCGTGCCGTAGAGAAGCTGGAGCGCCCCGCCCCAGTCGTCGGTTGCGTTCCCATCGAACACACAGCCATCCAGGGTGACTCCGCCGGCGTGGGCCATGATCGCGCCGCCGGAGAGCGAGGACGAGTTTCCGAAGAAGGAGCATCGATTGACGACCGGCCACCCGGCGACGCTGTAGATTCCGCCGCCATAGAAGCCAGCGTTGTTCCGGAACTCGCAGTTCTCGAAGCGGGGGGCGCAGCCGGTCGAGCAGAAGACGGCGCTCCCGTGGTTCCCATCGAAGAGGCAGCTCCGGAAGGTGGGCGAGCTCATCCCTTGAAGCAGCACGCCGCCTCCTCAGGGCGCTTCGCCGCTCCTTCCGCCGGTGATCTGGATCCCCTCGAGAAGGGCCTGCCCGGTCTCGCCGTTGCGGAGATGGAAGACCTTGTGCGGATCGGTCTCGGACCCGCCCCCGTCGAGCACGCAGGTCGCCGGGTCGCCCGTCTGCGATCGGACGGTGACATCCTTCCCAAGAAAGTCGAGATCGCGGTTGCCGTCGCCGGTGTAGGTGCCGGCGGTCAGCTCAATGACGTCACCGGGGACGACCGCATCGAGCCCGGCCTGGATGGTGGGGAAGTCGCCGGTGCCGTCCGGCAGCACGACATACGTCTCGGCGAAGGAAGTGGACGAGGCGAACAGAGCCAGGGCGATGGAGAGCAGGAGCTGCCGCATGAAGTACCTCCCTCCTGGGCAGATCAGATCACTGCGGACGCGTTGATTATACGCCCGTTCGGACGCTAGCGTCCTCAAGAATCCGCGGCCGGCCTCCAGCGCAAACCGGCTGCATGCCAGACTTAGCCGGATCCGAGATCCTCATCGGCGGTTGACATGCCTTGTACCACTATGTATAGTGCTGCTATGTACCGCGCGAAGGGAAGCGGCGGGCTTCCTCCAGACCGCTCTGGCGCCGTGGGACGCTTGACATGGAAATCAGCAAGGACCTGACAGCCGCCTCCTCGACCCCGATCGTCCTGGCGATCCTGGCCGAAGGGGACAGCTACGGCTACGCCATCCTCAAGAGAGTCCAGGAGCTGTCCGGAGGACGCATGGAGTGGACGGACGGGATGCTCTACCCCGTTCTGCACAGGCTCGAGCGGCTCGGCCATGTGGGGGCGCGCTGGCGGGTCGCAGAGAGCGGCCGCCGCCGCAAGTATTACCGGATCACCTCCCGGGGCCGGGCTCAGCTCGCCGAGGACCGCAGGCAGTGGCAAACTGTGGACGCGACGCTGCGGGGCGCATGGCGGGCCCTCTCCCTTTGTGTCCCGGCCGGCCAGCCGGCGTCAGTCGCGACACTTGCGCGGGAGGCCTGAACGATGCCGCCCCCGGATCACGGACCGGATCTCGAGGAGCAGATCGCGACATGGCGGAGCTACCTCCGCCGTCGCCAGGCGATCCATGCCGTGGATGTGGCGGAGCTGGAGGATCACCTGCGCGAGCAGATCGCGGTCCTGATCGACGCGGGGCTCGCCGTCGATGAAGCGTTCCTGGTCGCGGTGAAGCGGATGGGGGACCTCGACGCCCTCTCGCGGGAGTTCGCGCGCGAGCACTCGGACCGCCTCTGGAAGCAACTGGTCGTCGCGCCGTCCCAGCGCGGGGAGCGGCAATCCGGGGCTCGAACTGAAGCCATCGTCGCTTTCTGCCTGGCGGCGGGCGCGGCGCTCGCCATCAAGGCGCCGGCGCTCTTCGGCATCGAGATCGGCAAGAATGCCGGTTTCTACGCGCGCAACCTGTCCTTCTTCGTGCTGCCCCTCTTGATCGCCTACTTCGCCTGGAAGCGGCGGACCGGGAGGACCGCCCTCCGGTGGGCGGCGGCGGCTTTCGTGGCGGCCGCCTGCTTCGCAAACGCCTATCCCTTTGCGCCGGGCGGCCACACCGAGGCGCTCGCGTCGATGCACATGCCGATCGCGCTGTGGCTGCTGGTCGGCATCGTCTACGCTGGCGGCCGATGGAGCGAAGTCTCGGGCCGGATGGATTTCATCCGGTTCTCGGGCGAGCTCTTCGTCTATTACGTGCTGATCGCCCTCGGCGGGGGAGTCCTCGCCGCCTTCATGACGATGATCTTCGGGGCCGCCGGGATCGATGCCCAGCCATTCTTCCAGTCGTGGCTGCTGCCGTGCGGCGCGGCGGGAGCCGTCATTGTCGCCTCATGGCTGGTGGAGGCCAAGCAGAGCGTGATCGAGAACATGGCGCCCGTGCTGACGCGCCTCTTCACGCCCCTCTTCGCGGCCGTGCTGATCGCGTATCTCGGGACCTTGCTCTGGACCGGACGCGGAGTGGACATCGAGCGAAACGTGCTGATCGCCTTCGACCTCCTCCTCGTCGTGGTCCTCGGCCTCTTGCTCTATTCGGTGTCCGCCCGGGATCCCCATTCGCCCCCCGGCGCCTTCGATGTCGTGCAGGTCGTGCTGGTGCTGAGCGCCCTTGTGGCCGATCTGGTGGCGCTCTGGGCCATCGCCACGCGCATCACCGAGTTCGGCATCACCCCGAACCGCGTGGCCGCCCTGGGCGAGAACGTGATCCTTCTGGTCAATCTCGCCTGGTCCGCCGTCCTCTACATCCGCTTTCTGCGGGGGCGCGGACCGTTCGCGGGCCTCGAGAGGTGGCAGACGAACTACTTGCTCGTCTATGCGGTGTGGGCGGCGATTGTCGCGATCGTCTTTCCGCCTCTATTCGGGTGCGTTTGACCGGGAGGGTCATGACCAAGGTGTCGCGCCAACAGGGGCCTACCCGGGCTGCGACACTCCATCATCGACGGAAGGCGACTCGTCGTCCACGATGACGCGGCCGCGATGCGTCTCGACGAGCTCCGCGTTGGCCCGGGCCTGCGCTCCAAGGACATTCATCTTGTCGAAGAACGAAAGAAGCCCGCTCTCATCCGTGAAGACCGACTCCTCGCCGGTCGCCACGTGCCGGACCTTGCCTCGAAACGACGGTTCTCTCTGGTCGATGAACCGGACGATGAACGTCGCCATGGCTCGCCTTTCTTCTGCGGCACGCCGTTGCGACCGGGCGTGCCTCTGTCTGACTCACGATCCGAGACTAGGAGGGGCGCGTTACGGGGGGATTACGCGGATCGCCCCTGAGGAACCGCGGCCGAGGGTCCTACCGGGCGAGCCGTCAGATGATCCCGCCGGAGGCGGGCCCACGCGTCCCGAGCCAGGACGCTGCCCGGTTGCCGGCTCCCGCCCCGGTGGGCTATGATTTTGGGGCTCACCCGGTTAGCCGGTCGAGGCGCAAACAAGAGCGGAGTGAAGCGAACAGGTAGCTCGTGAACCTGCCGATCCTTCCCGCCAAGCTCACGCCACCCCCTTTGCCGGCGTCCTACGTCGCTCGGGAGAGGCTCGACCGCCTGTGGACCGGATGGGCGGAGAAGCGGCTTCTGCTCGTCACGGCCGGAGCGGGTTTCGGCAAGACCTCGTTTCTCGCCGCCAGGGCCCGCGAGCTGGGGGACGCATGCCTCTGGTATGCAATCGACGAGACCGACCGTGACCAGGCCTCGTTCCTGGCCCATTTGAGGGCTCTCGCCGAATCGGGGACGTCTCGAGCAATCGCTCAAGGCGCGCGGGCGCCCGCCGCAGAGGACGTCCCGGCTGTCGAGGTGCTCGCGCTGCTGGTGCACGCTCTCCGCGCTCGCGCGTCGCGGACCTTGCTCGTGATCGACGACCTACATCTCGCCTCGAGCGCTCCGGGCATGGAGCTCTTCCTCGAGCGGCTGATTCGATTCGTTCCCGAGGAGGCGACGCTCGCGCTCGCCTCGCGCGAGCCGATCGGCCTCGGGACGGCGAGGATGCGCGCCCAGGGCCACGTCGCGGCGCTTGCGGCCGACGATCTCAAGCTGACCGCGGCCGAAGTGGAACTCCTCTATCGGCGGCACTTCCCGGATGCCGCTCACCCGGCGCGGGTCTACGAGAGGATCGCGAGCCGCACGGAAGGATGGGCCGCGGGCATCGAGATCTTCCTGCAGAACCTCGAGGGGGACGATTCGGCGGCGATCGATGCCGCGCTGGCGCGCGTCGCGGCAGCCAAAACCGGGTGGTTCGGCTACTTCGCCGAGGAGGTGCTGCGCCGCCTCGATCCCGCGACGCAGGACTTCCTGTGCCGGTCCTCGCTCCTGTCACGGCTCGATCCCGCGCTCTGCGACCAAGTCCTGGAGATGCGCGGCAGCGGCGTCATTCTCGAGACCCTGCGCGAGCGGCATCTCTTCACGTTCGCGAGTGGAGGCCACCCGCCCCACTATCGCTATCACCAGCTCTTCCGCGAGTTCCTGCTCGAGCAGCTCCGCAGGAAGCTTCCTGCGGCCGAGATCTCGCGGCTGCAGCGTCGCGCGGCGCAAGCGCTGACGCGCGCGGGCGCGTGGGTCGATGCCTTGGGGGCGCATGTCGAAGGAGGCGACTACCCGGGCGCCCTGCGTCTCGTCGAACGCGTGGGCGAGGGGCTGCTTGTTTCGGGCCAGTATCATGCCGTGAGCGAGGCCCTGGCGAAGATCCCCGCGGACAAGCGCGACCGACATGCGAGCGCGCAGCTCGTGATGGGGAGACTCTGCGACATTCAGGCTCGCTGGCAGGAGGCGAAACGCCACTACGAGCAGGCGCTCCGGCTCTCGACTCGCGGGCGGCAGCGAGCGGATCTGATGCGATTGCTGGGCCGCCTGTGCTGCCGTTGGGGACGCTATGCCGCCGGCCTCGACTATGCCCGGCGCGGGCAGGCGGAGCCGGGAGCGCGCCACTGGCAGACGCGCGCGGGAATCCTCATCCAGGCCGGGGTCGCCTCCAGCGAGCTGGGCAGGAACGATGAGGCGGAGGCGCTCTTCACGGAGGGGGGGAGGATCCTGGGCAGGCATCAGGATCGTTTCGGCGAGGCCCGCGCGCTCTCTCTCCTCGCGGCCAATGTGCATCGCACGAGGGGCGAATTCCAGCGGGGTCGGGAGGCGCTGCAGCAGGCGCTCGTCACTCTTGAGAAGCTTGGCATGCGTCGCCAGGTCTGCCACGCCCAATGCCTCCTGGCCGACCTGACCCTCGCAGCCGGCGATCGCCGCGAGGCGCTCGATCTGGCTTCCGAGGGCCAGCGCCTGGCCGAAGCGCTCGAGTACCCGTCGGTCGAGGCGTACGCGCGTCAAACGCTCGGCCGCATCGCCCTGCTGGAGGGAGACCTCGGGACCGCGCGGACGCACCTGGAACTCGTGCTCAAGACCGGAGAAGCGCTCGAGGAGCAGGAATTCGCCGTGCTTCCGCGCCTGGGTCTGGCCGAGATAGCGCTCAGGGAGGGGAACCGTCACGCGGCGCGGAGGCTCGCGCTGACCGCGTGCGCGTCGGCGACAGCCGCCAAGACGCCATGGCAGCTCGGCAGGTGTCATCTCCTGCTGGGCAGCTTCGAGTCGTCTCCCGGAAGGGCCGCCCTTCACTGGCGGCGCGCGGAGGCGCTCTTCCGGCGCATCGGCGCGCACTACGATCTGCACCACGCCTTGCTGCTCCGCCTCGCCGCGGGGGACGTCGCCGGAGGGCGGCGCGTGCGCCTTCTGCGGGAGCTTCTCTCGGGCGTGGCGCGCCTGGGACACAAGGCCCTCCTGCGGGAGATCGCGCCCGAGGAGGGGATGACCGTTCTCATCGACGCGCTGCGTCTCGGGATCGAGACCGAGTACGTCTCCTCTCTGCTGATCGGAACAGGGCAGCAAGCGATCCCGAGGCTGAGGCCGCTGATGACGGATCCCGATCCTGCGGCGCGCGAGCGCATCGTCGGTCTGATCTCGATGATCGGGGGAGAGCAGGCGCGTGGAGCGCTGGCGCAGGCGGCCGCCCGGAAGGGAGAGGGCGGGCGCGCGGCCCGCGAGGCGCTCGCAGTGGTCGCGGTCGGACCTCAGCACCCGCTCAAGATCCGCGCGCTGGGCGAACTCGATGTCCTTGCAGGATCGCTCAGATTGACCCATGGCGGCTGGCGATCCGCGCGAGCGCTGCGGCTGTTCCTGCTGCTTCTGGTTCACCGTTTTCGTTGGGTGCCGCGCGATGTGGTTCTGGAAACGCTATGGCCCGACGCCGAACCGGAGAAGGCGATCAACAACCTTCGTCAGAGCATCCTGGTCCTGCGCAGGACGCTCGAGCCCGATCTGCCGCGGAACGTGGAATCCCGCTATGTTCGCTTTCGCAACGAAGCCTGTCGGCTCGAGGCGGGAGAGGGACACGAGTATGACGTCGAGCGGCTCGAGGACGTGCTCCGCGAGGGCGAGCGATCCTGGCATGCGGGGCAGCGGGCCCGCGCAAAGGAGCGCTACCTCGAGGCCATGTCGCTTTACCAGGGGGATTTCCTGGCCGAGAGCCCCTACGAGGAGTTCGTTGCGGCCGAGCGGGAACACCTACGCGACCGCATGCTCCCGGCGATCGAGCGCCTGCTCGAGCTTCGGGCCGCCGCGCGAGAGTGGGAGGAACTCGTGTTGCTCAGCCGCCGCGCGCTCACGATGGACGCTTATCGCGAGAGCCACTACCGTCACCTCGTGCTCGCCCATCTCAATCTCGGGCATCGCCGCGAAGCGCTCTCGAGCTACCACGAGTACGAAGCGATGATGATCAAGGAACTGGGCCTGCCGCCGTCAGAACGGATGAGATCGCTCGCCGATCGAGTCATCGCGTTGGGGCGGGCCTCCCTGGACGAGAACTGACGCGGACGCGCGCGGGAGGGGGTATGGAGGGGAAGAAGGCGCGATGAGCCGGCGCACGGGCGTCCTGGCGCTCAAGTTCGCCCTGGGGGGCGTCCTCCTCGCTCTCCTCCTCGCGCGCGAGAACACGCTTCCCCACACGATCTCGGTCCTCGGCCGCTTCGACTGGAATCTCCTGCCTCCCCTGGCGGGCGTCACGATCCTCCTGCTGGGCCTGAGCTGCCTGAAGTGGCAGCTCGTCCTTCGCGCCCGCGGCGCGCGCGTCGGCCTCCTGAGACTCATGGGCCTCTACACGATCGGCAACTTCTTCAGCAACTTCCTCCCCACGATGGTGGGGGGAGACCTCGTGAGGGGCTACGTGCTCGGCCGGCAGATCGACTCGCAATCGCGCTCGATCGCCTCCGTCTTCCTCGAGAGGTTCACGGGGTTTCTCGCGCTGATCCTCCTCTGCGCAGGGGCGCTGATCCTTCGGCCCGAACTGCTCCGCCGGCCGATCGTTCTCTGGACGTCAATCCTCATGATCGCCGGCTGCCTCTGCCTGGCCGCCGCGATCCGATGGCCCAGGGCGGTCGCTTCGCCGCTCTCGGCGCTATCGCGTGGAACTTGGGGGGCGAAGATCCTCCACTCCCTGGGCCTCATCCACGCCGAGGTCGACACTTTTCGCAAGCAGCCGCGGGCCGTCGCGGGAGCGATGGCCTACTCGTTCCTCTTCCACCTCTTCGCCGGGGTCAACACCTTCCTGGCGGCGCGCGCGATCGGCCTCGAAGTCGGGCTCGTCGAGACGATGGTCCTCACCCCCCTGATCCTTCTCGTGTCGGCGGTTCCGCTGACGCCCAACGGGCTGGGGATCTGGGAGTGGGCGTTCAGCGTCTACCTTGGCACGGCCGGCGCTCTGCCCGCGCAAGGGCTGGCCGTCGCCCTGATCCTGCGCGCGGAGAGTCTCGCTTCATCCATCATCGGCGGCCTTCTCTTCCTCGCGGAAGGAAGACGCCGCTGGGCAGCGAGCGACCGCGACAACGGACGATGATCTCCACCGGTTCGGAGGAGCTCTCATGGGCGGGCCGGTGGGCCCTGCGGGGTCCTGAAGCCCCGCGCCGCGAACGCGAGCATAGCGGGGCGAAAGGGACCGCGTAGGGCCCACCCGGAAGAGTCCTTGCGCTCAACGAGCGCGGCGCGTGAATCGGGCGATCAGCTTGTGGCCGGGCAGGAAGAAGAGCAGGGCGTCCATCGCGGCCGCCGCGCGAAGGAAGGGATAGGCGAACGCGAGCGCGGCGAGTTGCTTCCTCATTCCCTCGATCTCCGACCGCGTGATGATGGTTCCCTTTCCCGGGCGGACCGCGCGCGCGGCCCTGCGTTCGGCCGCCCAGTTGAGGGCCGTGTCGATCATCTCCGAGAAGAAACGGGAGTAGGTCCGCTCCGTGTCGCAGTCGAAATCGGCCGAGAAGAGCCGTCGCAGCTCCTCCCTGTTGTATCCCGGCCGGAGATGGCCGTGCCAGGCATCGGTGAGGCCGATCGCGTCGCGAATCCGGCGCGTCGCGGAGCGCGGGCGCAGATGAGGCACGTTGACGATCAGCTTCCCGCCCGGCTTGACGATCCGTCCCAGCTCGGCCGCGAAGCCGCGGTCATTGGCGATGTGCTCCAGGAAGTCGATGATGACGACCAGGTCGAACTCCCCCTCGGCGAAGGACGTCGGTCCTCCGTCGAGGCGATGGATCTCGCCCCCGACGAGATCGCGAATGGCATCGACGCTCTTCGCGTCGAGATCGGCGCTGCGCCAGTCGCCGCCCCGGCGACGCAACAGCAGGCTCACGACGCCGTTGTCTCCGCCGATGTCCAGGCAGAGAAGCCCTCGCGGGTCGGGAAGAAGTCGCATGATCTCGGCGACCTTGCGCTGCTTGATCACCGAGCGGCGGTAGAGCGCTAGGGCCCATTCAGGATTGGGGCGGAGCGCTTCCTTCAGCCGCTCCCGGAATCGATCGACTTTGGCGCGGTAGGCCTCCCGGCTGTAATGCTCGCGGGCGCGCCGGCGCGCCGCGTCGGCGATGGCCCGCGCCCGCGCGGGGTTCGCGAGCAGCTCCTCCAGCCCTCGCGCCATGGCCTCCGTGGTCGGCTCCACGAGGCAGGCGGTGCCGTCGTCGAGAACTTGCGTGTGGGTTGGCAGGCGCGTCGCGAGAATCGGCACTCCACTGTCCATGTAGGAGAAGATCTTCATCGGCGTGTTGAGCCCGCGGGTCCTCGGCGAGACGAGGACCGCGGCCTGGCGGAGATATCCCCCCAGCGACGCTAGGGGTCTCGGGCCGAGGAAGTGCGCGCGATCGGCGAGCCCGAGGCGGGAGGCCTTGCGCGCGAGCGCCGCGATATCCGAGGAAGTCCCGCCGATCACGACCAGGCGGGCCTCGGGCGCGGACCGGCGGGCGATCGCGAAGGCCTCGACGAGCAGATCGACGCCCTGGTATCGCTCGAGATTGCCCGCGTAAAGGACGATGGGAGCGGCCGCGCGGGACCGACCGGGCTGAAGCCCGATCACGAGCGACAGCTCCTCGTCAATCGCCTCGTCGCCTGTGAGGAGGCTGAAGTCCTCGATCCGTTCGACCATGACGCCCGGCGCGCAACGGCGCGCGATCTCCTCGAGCGCGCGGCAGACGGTAACAGTGGCCAGGCTGTCCCGGATGGCGGTCTTCTCCATCCGCTCGAGCAGTGGAAGGACGATGCCCAGGACCGGGTGTTTCTCGACCATCTGCTGGGAGAGGGAGGAGTCCATGTCGTAGACGTACGGGATGCCATGACGGCGCTTGATCTCTCGCGCCATGAAGACGGACTCCTCCACGGCGTGGACCAGATCGTAGCGCCCCTCGCGCGCGAGGCGCCCGCAGAGCGCGATCATCCGCAGATCGCAGGCGATCTTCTTCCACGAGAATCCCGGGCGCACGCCGCGCATCACCCTCGGCTGGCGGATGCGATGAATCCGCAGGGCCGGAAGCTCGACATCCTCCCCCTCGCCGTATGTGACCAGGTCGACCGAGTCGCCGCGCTCGGCAAGCGCCTCGATATAGGCCCGCTCGGCGATAGGCGTGCCCCGGTTCTGGAAGAAAGGATGGGGGGCGAGGAAGAGGACTCTCATGAGCGCACCGCCGTGGAGCCGGCGCAGGGGAGAGGAGCGTAGGATCGCAGGACGGCATCGATCTCCCCCCCGCGCTCGGCGTCCGTCCATCCCAGCTCGTCACCCATCAGGGTCGCGAGCTTCTCGAGGATCGCGCGGGGCGGGGGCCCGGCGCTTCCCAGACCGATCCGCCGGAAGACGAGATCGCTCAGATGGACGGCCATCTCATCGCCGATCGCCCGGCGGACGGCTCCCTCCAGACTGGCGCCATCGCTGTCGATGGGCCACGAGGACTCGCCCATCTCCGGGTCCGGGGGAACTGGGAGGATCGCGGTGTCGGTCGCGCACGGTCCGCCGGCGTGCCCGAGCCTTTCGCACACGAGATCGATTGCCTCCGCGGCGGCGAGGCGCGCGGTCGTGTACTTGACGCCGACCAGCGCCGCGAGTCCCCTGATCCCCGCCGTCTTCTTGCAATCGATGATGGCGTGACGGTTGGCGAGACGTAATCGCGCATCGGCGTTCCGGATCGCCGCGCCTCGGGCCGGCTCGCTCAGATCGCCGCGGCTTCCCCTCGCGTCGTTCCCTCCGGTCACGGGAAGGAGGCCGCAGTGGAAGTGGAGGACATCGTCCATCCTGACCTTCTCCGCGCCGAGCGCCCGGTTGGCCGCGTCGATGAGCCTCCGGATGTCCTCGATCGTCGCCTCGCTCTCCGCGGGACGCTCCGGGCGCAGCCGATATGAAGTTCCGATCATCGTGGTCCCGCGCCAGGGGACGAAGAACAGAGTGAGACCTTCCCTGTCGAGGGGACCTCGAGCGTCCGGGCGCGCGGCGCGAAGACCGAAGGCCGCGCGATCGGAAAGAGGACGGACGATCAGATTCATCGCCACGGCGCTCCGGATCAATGGCGGCGCCGATCCCAGCAGCTCGGCCGACTCACGGCGCGAAAGCGCGCCGCTCGCGAGGAGGACGCACCGCGCTCCGATCTGGCGATCGCCGCCCAAGACGAGATCCCGGGCGCGAACGCCGGCGATCGCCGCGCCGTCGGTCAGGATTCGCTCGGCACGCAAGTAGTTCGCAGCATCCGCGCCGCGCTCGGCCGCCGCCAGGATGGGTGCCAGGGTCAGTCGCTCGGTGTCGACCGCCAGCGCCTCGTGCCAGAGGGCCGCCCGCTTCGTCCCTCTCGCCGCGAGGGACGGGGCCAGACTCTCGATCTGGTCTTGCTCCACGATCCGGCCGGGGGGGAGGGGTTCCAGCCCCCGCATGTCCCGCGCGGCGCGCGCGGCGATCGCGCCGTGAATCCGCAGGGCCAGCCCGAGCGCCGCGCGGCTTCTGGTCGGCGAGCCCTCGGCGGGCAGGAGGCAGGGGAGCGGGCGGACGCACCAGGGGGCGATCCGCCGATGGATCGCCTGCTCGCGGGCCGACTCGAGCACGCGCCGCAGGTCCGCCTGCTGCAGATAGCGGAGCCCTCCATGGATGATCTTGAGGCTGTTGGCGGAGGCTCCCGCTCCAAAGTCGCCCTGATCGATGATCGCGACCCGAAGGCCCCTGAGGGTCGCGTCCCACGCCGCGAAGGCGCCGTGAATGCCGGCGCCCACGACGAGGAGGTCGTACCCGCCCCGAGAGAGGCGCTCCGGATCGCGCTTCATCGAGCTGCGCGGCCCGCTTCGGCGCCGCGTTTCATGATCGCCGCCACGCGGGCCACTCTGCCCGCTCCGGCGCGTCTCGTCAATGCCATGGGAGAGCGAGGCGGCGCCGGCCGTCTCACCGGGACGTCGGAGAGTCGATCCGCCGTCCCCACTTGCTCTTCCCCTCCCACTTCTTGCGGGTCGCGTACGAGCCGACCGGGCCCGTGACGAGATGGTCGCCGATGGCGAGGTAGTCGAGACCGCTGTCGAGGAAGGCGCGGATCGCGTCGTCCGGCGTGCGGACGATCGGCTCTTCATGGATGTTGAACGAGGTGTTGATGATGACGGGGACGCCCGTCCGCTTGGCGTACTCCTCGATGATCTTGTAGTAGGATGGATTCTCCTCGCGGCTCACGATCTGGGGACGGGCTGTTCCATCGACATGGACGACCCCCGCGCATCGCTCGGCCATCCATGGCTTGCAGTGGAACGTGATCGTCATGAACCGCGCCGCGTCCATCGCTCCCTCGGCCCTCTCATAGAGCCTGTCCGTGGCCTCGACGAGGGAGGCCGGAGCGAAGGGCATGAACTCGGTGCGGCGCAGCAGCTCGTTCAGCCAGTCGTTGACCGATGGATCGCCCGGCTGGTAGAGGATGCTCCGGTTCCCGAGGGCCCGAGGCCCGTACTCCATCCTGCCGTTGAAACGGGCGACCACTTTCCCAGTGGAGAGGTGCTCGGCCACGGTCTCCTCGATGCGGCCCGGAAGGTGTTTGGCCTCGAGACCCGTCCGGCGGATCGCCGCCTCGATCTCGGAGTCCCCGTACTCATGGCCGAAGTAGACGTCCCTCAGCCCGTTCGGGGCATAGGGTTCGCCTCCGGACCGGCGCATCGCGGCGGAATAGGCGAGCCCCGCGCCCACCGCCAGCCCCTCGTCCGACATGCCGGGATGGATGAAGGTCGCCTCGACCCCGGGCAGATGATGGATCTCCTCGTTGATCCGCACGTTTGCGAAGAGTCCTCCGGCGAGGGCGAGGTTGCGATGCCCGGTCTGGCGGACCCAGTGGCCGACGTAGGAGCGCGCCACGTCCTCGGCGACCGTCTGGATCGAGGCGGCCAGGTCCTCGATCTTCCATCCCTGGGGCAGGGCGCGGCGGATCTGTTCCATTGCCTGCTTGAAGAGGATCCTGCCCGTGTTGCGGGTATGGCCGTCGTCGGCGACGATCATCGATCCGAGGAGCTCCTTGTAGACGGGGCTGCCTCGCGGGGCGAGCCCCGTGATCTTCCCTTCGTGCCGCTTGGCCTTGAAGCCGCAGATCGCCGTGATGTAGGCGTAGTAGTTTCCCAGGGAATCGTAGGAGTCGGCCGTGTTGAGGAGCTTGAGCTCGCCGTCACGCGCCCCGTAGATGTGCGAGGAGTGCCCGTCGCCTCCGCCGTCCATCGTGACGACCAGGGCCTCGCGGAAGGGGCTGGAGTAGTAGGCGGAGGTGGCGTGGGCGTAGTGGTGATGGAAGAAGCGGACCGGAGCGACGATGCCGTACTCCTTCTCGAGGATCTCGCGGATCCGCCTCCGCCGGTGGGCGTAGGCCGGGCTTCTGAGGGAGTAGTAGGCGCGCCTCAGGATCGGCACGCGCGGCGCGATGCCTCCGAATCGGGACGCGAACTGGAAGAACGCGCTGTGAAGATCCTCGTCCTGGTCGCGGGCCTCGAACCATCCGGGCCAGGGGAGGATCTCCTCGCGGATCTCCATGTTGACCTGCGCGACCGCCACGCCGGCGATCTCGGCGGGATCGGTCCCCGAGAGGGCGAGGACCTCCCGGATCGCCTGGCGCGGGAAGCCCCGAGCGAGCTTGATCCGGACGATCCGCTCCTCGTTGACCGCGGCGAGGATCCGGTTCCCCTCGATGATCGCCGCGCCGCTGGTCTGCCCGTCCGTGATTCCGAGGATTCTCGTTTTCGACAAGGAGCCGCTCCATTCTCGCGCGCGACCGCCGGTTTGTCTCCTTTCGGCCGGACCGATCCTATCAGAAGCCGAGAGCCCCGAGGACGCGCAGATGCACTATCATACGGGTTATCGGCAATGGAATGAACGAAGTAGCTGGAAATCCCGGACGATAGTTGAGGCGAGGGCTGGGCGGCCCGGATCGAATCGAGAGTCCCAGCGGGGATGGAGGCAGCGTGAAGATCCTCGTGACCGGCGGAACGGGTTTCACCGGCTCGGCCCTCGTCGAGCGGCTCCTGCGCGACGGGCATCGGGTCGTCGCCCTCGACTGCCGCGAAGGGCTCGCGCCCCAGCGCCTCCGGGATCTCGGCGCCGATGTCCGGATCGGCTCGGTGACCGATCGGGCCGTCGTCGACTCCTGCATGGCCGGAGCGGACGTCGTGCACCATCTCGCGGCGGCCTTTCGCGAGCTGAACGTCCCGGAGTCCCACTACGATGAAGTCAACGTGGGCGGAACCCGGACCGTCCTCGAGAGCGCCGCCGCGCACGGGGCGCGAAGGTTCATCTACTGCAGCACCTGCGGCGTGCACGGAGACATCAAGAAGCCGCCCGCGGGGGAGGACGCGCCGATCACCCCGGCGGACTACTACCAGCGGACGAAGCACGAGGGGGAGCTCGTGGTTCAGTCCGGAGCGCCCGGAGGCATGGCGACCGTGATTCTCCGCCCGGCGGCGATCTACGGTCCCGGGGATCCGGAGCGCTTCTACATGATCTTCAAGCGGGTCTCCAAGGGATGGTTTCCCATGTTCGGAAGCGGGAAGACTCTCTACCACCCGCTCTACATCGACAATCTCATCGACGTCCTCGCCCGCTGCACGGAAGCGGGAGTGGGTGACGGAGGGACCTACCTGATCGCCGACGAGAGGTACTACTCGATCGAGGAGATCGTCCGGAAAGTCGGCGAGGCGCTGGGCGCGCGGGTCGAGATCCGCCACTATCCTCTCACTCCCCTGATCGTCGCGGGGCACATCGTAGAGAACGTATGCCGGCCCTTCCGGATCGCGCCGCCCATCTTCCCGCGGCGTGTCGACTGGTACCGGCAGAACCGCGCCTTCGACATCAGCCGGGCCAAGGGCGATCTGGGCTACCGCCCGGCGATCGATCTCGACGAGGGGCTCCGCCGAACGGCCGCCTGGTACCGGGAGCGCGGTCTCCTGTAACGGAGACCTGGGGGGCGATCTCATGTGCGGAATCGCCGGGGTGATCGCGAGCGATCCATCGCGTCTCGCCCGGATCGACGAGATGGTCGCCGCCCTCGCCCATCGCGGACCCGACGATGTCGGCATCGAGCGTCTCGATGGCGCGGCGCTCGGCCATCGGCGGCTTAGCATCATCGATCTCGTGACCGGACACCAACCCATGTTCAGCGTCGATCGCGCCGCGGCCATCGTGTTCAACGGCGAGATCTACAACTTTCGCCGCCTCCGTGCGGAGCTGGAAGCGGAGGGACGCGTCTTCCGGACGGAGTCCGACACGGAGGTTGTCCTTAACCTCTATGATCGCGACGGCGACGACTGCGTGCTGCGATTGGACGGGATGTTCGCCTTCGCTCTGCTCGATCTTCGGCGCGGGCGACTGCTCCTCGCGCGGGATCACATGGGCCAGAAGCCGCTCTTCTTTCTCGCGGCGCCGGGCCTCTTCGCCTTCGCTTCCGAGGTCAAGGGGCTGCTGGCGGGGGACTTCCTGCGGCGCGGGATCGACATGGAGGCGCTCTACCACTACGTCTCCCTCCGGTTCATTCCAGACCAGAGGACGCTCTTTCGATCGATCCGGAAGCTCCCCGCCGCCCACAGACTGATCTACGAGAACGGAGAGGCGCGCGTCGAGCGCTACTGGGGATTCTCGTTCATCGACAAGGAGCGGGAGAGCGACGATGCGCTGCTCGATCGCCTGGACGGATCGCTTCGCGAGACGGTGAGGGGGCACCTGGTCAGCGACGTCCCGGTCGGCTGCTTCCTGAGCGGGGGGATCGACTCGAGCCTGATCACCGCGATGGCCGCATCGGAGTCGGCGGGGAAGCTGGCGACATTCTCGATCGGAGTTCGTGAGGAGAAGTTCGACGAGCTTCCTTACGCGCGCCGGGTCGCGGCGAGCTGTGGGACCGACCATCACGAGGAGATCGCCTCGGCCGATCTGATCCGTTTGGTTCCGGAGATGGTCTGGCACATGGATGAGCCCTCGGACCCCTTCGGCGTCGGCGTCTATCTCGCGTCCCGACTGGCCGCGCGACACGTGAAGGTCGTGCTGAGCGGCGACGGCGGCGACGAGCTTTTCGCGGGATACGATCGATTCGCGGGCCAGGGGCTTGCCGACCGGCTTCGCATCATTCCCCCCCCGATCCGGCGCACGGTCCTGCGAGGGCTGATCGACCGGATGCCCGAGAGTTTCGCCTACAAGAGCGCCACGCAGAAGCTGAGATGGATCAACGAGATGTCTCTTCTGCGGGAAGGAGAGAGATACGCGGAGAGCATGAGCTTCCTGCGCTTCACCGAGACGGCGAAGAAGGATCTCTTCACGGAGACGATCCGCCGCGGTCTCGACGAAATCGACTCGCGCGTCAAGATCCTCGAGCCGTTCGAGTCGAAGATGGCCCATGACCCGATCGATCGGATGCTCTACACCGACCTTGTCACCCGCGTGCCGGATCATCTGCTCGTCATCGTCGACCGGATGGCGATGGCCCACGGCCTCGAGGTGCGGCCTCCGTTCCTCGAACATCGGATGGTCGAGCTGGCGGCCCGCGTCCCGTCCTCCCTGAAACTCAGGGGACGGACCCTCAAGTACGCGCTGCGCATGCTCGCCCGGCGATATGTCGACCCGGCGATCGCGAACCGACCGAAGCGGGGATTCGGTTTCCCGATCGCCTTCTGGATGCGCGATGAGTTGCGCGGCTTCCTCCTCCATGTGGCCGAGAGAGCGAGGTTCGTCGAGGCGGGGATTCTCGAGAGGGAGACGGTGCATAGGCTCGTCCGCGAGCATGTCGATGGGAAACGGGACCACAACTTCAGACTCTGGATCCTCCTCAACCTGGAGGTCTGGCATCGCCTCTACATGGATGGGGAGTCGATCGCGGAGGTGACCGAGTGGATCGAGAGGGAATCGGCGGCGTAGGCGACGCGCGGGCGGCGGAGCGCGCGGATGTCGAGACGGCCTCGGAGGAGTATGCCGGGCGATTCGCGGGGCCGGTCGGCGAATGGTTCGTCAGTCTGCAGTCGCGGATCACGCTCCGCCTGATGGCGGGACTGCCGGCGGGGGCGCGCGTCCTAGACGTCGGGGGAGGCCACGCCCAGATCGCTCCCGCGCTCGCCGCGGCAGGCTACAGGACGACGGTCGCGGGAAGCGCCCCCGCGGCGGCCGCGCGCCTCGGCGACCTCATCGCCGCGGGCTCCCTCACCTTCGACACGGTTTGTTTCTCCAGGCTGCCTTACGCCGATCGGTCTTTCGACGCGGCGGTCTGCTTCCGGCTCCTTCCCCACTTCGCCGAGTGGAAGGAGTTGATCGCGGAACTCTGCCGCGTGACGCGCGTTCGCGTGGTCGTCGACTACCCGTCGATCCGCAGCGTGAACTTCGCTTCCGCGCGGCTCTTCGGACTGAAGAAGCGCGTGGAGGGGAACACGCGGCCTTTCGGCCTCTTCCACCCCTCCGAGATCGAAGCCGCGTTTCGCTCAAGAGGGTTCAGGCTGAGCGCGTCGGTTGCGCAGTACTTCTTTCCGATGGCTCTGCATCGGGCGCACGGGTCTCTCCTGGTGGCGCGCGGGATCGAGGCGCCGGCCCGATGGATCGGGCTCACGCAGCGGCTCGGATCGCCTGTGATCGCGAGGGCCGATCGCCTCGAGCCAGGCTAGCCGAGACGCCGCGCCCTCCCGCCCCGGATCAGGAGCGCGAGGCCGTTGCCCCCCATCGCGTCCGCGAGGGTGACCAGGATCCGCCGGCGGTGTGGCTGGTCGGACAGCGCGAGATGCCGGATCCTCTCGGCCAAGAGGCCCTGGAAGAAGATCGCGAGGAACGACTGCGCCAGGAGAACAACGGAGCCGATCGGCACGAGGATCCCGGCGAGAGTGGGCGCGGCGATGGTGCGCAGGACCCAGACGCAGGCGGGGATGGAGAGGAGAAGCGGGACCGAAGCGAAGGCGAGGAACCAGACGAGGGGGCGGTCGCTGAAGCGCGTGATCATGGTGAGCGTCGCAAGATCGGCCAGCACCCCAGGCACGCGCGTGAGACCGTACTTAGACCGGCCGAAGAGCCGGCCGCGATGATGCGTCTCGACCTCGGCGACCCTCCCGCCCCCGATCTGGGTCAGGGGCACGGCGAATCGGTGGAAGTCCGAGTAGAGGGTGCTCTGGCGGAGCAACTCTCCGCGGTAGGCCTTGAGACCGCATCCGAGGTCGTGGATCTTCGCCTTTGTCATGCATCGAACGAGCGCGTTGGCGACGACGGAAGGGACCCTCCGAGAGATGAGCTTGTCCTGCCGCGATCGGCGCCACCCGCTCACGATCTCATACCCCTCGTTCAGCCTCGCCAGGAGCTTCGGGATGTCGGCGGGGTCGTTCTGAAGATCGCCGTCCATCGTGACGATGATGCCGCCGCTGCTCCGATCGATCCCCGCTCTCAGAGCCGCCGTCTGCCCGAAGTTCCGGCTCAGACGAATGCCAAGAACGTGATCCGACGCTCTCGCGATTCGGGAGATCTCGCGCCAGGTCCCGTCCCTCGAGCCATCGTCGACGAAGATGATCTCGTGCCGCGCGCCGGCGCCCGCGAGCGCGGCGTCAATCTCCGCCGCGAGACGTGCGATCGAGTCCTCCTCGTCATAGACGGGAATCACCACCGAAATCGCTGGCGCCCCGCGGCTCACTCCTTCCTCTCTCCTTCGTCCGTCCGCCCGGCGCGCTCCGCGACCCGATAGATCGCGTGGTCGCGGAAGTGGAGGTAGAGGAGGAGTTCCCCGAGAAGCCCGAGGACGATGATCTGGATCCCCGCTGTGACCAGGAGGAGCGCGAGGAGGAGCATCGGGCGGCCCGCGAGAGGCACGCTCAGGAACAGCCGCTGGTAGGTCAGGACCAGACCGAGGACGCCACCGGCCAGGAAGAGAAGGCCGCCGACCAGGCCGATCGGGCGGAGCGGCTTCTGCGTGAAGCGGACGAGGAAGCCGATCGTCAGCAGGCTCAAGAAGCGGTTGACGAAGACCCTGGGGCCGAAGATCCGCAATCTGGGCTCCGCCGGGTGCTGCCGCAAGGCGACCTCCCTGATCTCGAATCCCTCCCGATGGGCCATGATCGGGAGGAAGACCTGGGTGTCGCCATAGTCCGGGACCGCATCGAGGACCTCGCGGCGGAAGCCGTGGACGCTGCACGCGATGTCACGGAAACGCAGACCGGCCGCGAGCCCCATCCCCAGATTGAACAGTCTGCCCGAGAGGCGGTTCGTGAGCGAATCGCGGCGGCGCTCGCGGTAGCCGATCACGTAATCTGCGCCGCCCTTCAGGGCTTCGATCACTCGCGGGATCGAGTCGCAGGCGATCTGGGGGTAGGCGGGGAATGTGACGATCATAGGGCTGGAGCAGACGGCCGCGCCGGCCCGTATCGTCGCGAGCTGGCCCCCATGCGAGTGGAGGATGAGCAGCTTGACGTCCGGAAGGCCCGCGATGCGGCCGCGGATCCGTTCGTACACCGGCCGCCGTTCATGGTCGAGCGAGATGACGAGCTCCACGCGGCGCTGCTCGGCCTGGATCCACTTCAGGAGCTCCTCGAGCACCTCGAGAGCGTGTTCCGAGCGCTGGGAAGAGAAGAGGACGATCGACGCCTCGACGTCCGCGCGGCTGCCTGGACCGCTCGATGCGTTCACTTGCTGCACGATCCGACTTCCTCCGAGAACAGTCTCGACCGCTGTGGCGGGTTCTCGCCCCGACATCGATCCATCCTACGGTCGGCATCGCGGGGGCTCAACCCCAGCGAAATCCGTGATTCCGCCCTCTCCGGCACGCATGGAGAGTCCGCCCCGCGGCTCGGAGGAGTCGAACGAGCAGCGCGGTCGCGTGGCTTGCGCAAGGCCCCGAGTGGGCCTAGCGTGACGGCTGGGAGACTCGCCGGTCGCCGCAGCCGCATCGCCGCGAGACGCGCTTGGCCCGTGGCATCCGAAGCGCTAGAATGGACGCCGTTCGAACCGAGACGGGGGTCGGCGTCGTCGATTCATTCCCGTCCCTAAAGTGATGCAAATATGCAAGTTACGGCGGACAGGCCGAAATCCCCGGTTTCTCGCTCTCAACCTACGAGCGGAGGGGGCTACCTGTCATCGTCCGCGGGACTCCTCCTGATCCTCGCCGCCGCCGCCGCGCTGCGTCTCTGGGGGATCAATCACGGACTGCCCTTCGTCTACCTCACGGATGAGATCATGGAGGTCAAGCGCGCCCTGCAGCTCGGAGCCGGCCACTTCGACTACGACCGGGCGTTCAAGGGGGGGCTCTTCTATCTGCTGTTCGTGGGGTATGGAGCCCTATTCGCGGTCTGGAGGCTCGCCGGCGAGATCCGATCGACCGGAGACTACCTCTTTCGTTTTGCCGCTGATCCGACCCCCTTCTGGATGATAGGCCGAGTCACAGTCGCGCTGATCGCGATTGTGAACATCTTCCTCGTCTACAGGCTGGGGAAGAAGCTCGGAGACAGGCGGGTCGGGATCCTCTCCGCCCTCTTCCTCTGTTTCGCCCTCGATCACCACACCGAGTCGCAGTCCATCACGGTCGATGTGCTGATGGTCACCCTCTTGACGGCGACCTTTCTCTATCTCGTCGAGATCGAGAGGATGGGAAGGCGGCGGGACTACCTGCTGACTTCCCTCTTCGCCGCGCTCGCGGTCATGACGAAGCTGCCGGCGATCGTCGTGCTCCTGCCGATCCTCCTTGCGCACGTCCGGCGGACGAGGGGGGAAGGGCTTGGCGCGGCCGCGGCGCTGACAGATCGCAGGTTCCTCTTCGCGATCTGTCTCTTCCTGGGAGTGACGGCCATCGGGAACCCCGGCTTCTTCGAGGCCTTCGTCCGCGCGGTCGAAGTCCGTTTGGGGCTGCTATCGGAGCCGACGCTGACCCAGTCGGCCGAGCCGTTCCGACTTCGCACGACGAATGTCTGGGTATACTACGTCCGTGCGATGGGCGCCTCGATGAGCCCGCTCATCTTCGCCGCCGCGCTGCCGGGGCTGGTTGTCGGACTCTGGAGGCGCGACCGCGCGGCGATCTCGATCGCTCTCTTCTGCTTTGTCTTCTATCTATTCATCTGCGTGCCGCAGAGGGAAGACCACGTCTATCCGAGATACACTCTCCCCGTCCAGATGCTGCTCTCGGTCGTGGCCGCGCGGTTCCTCGTGTCGATCGGGCGGGGGCTTCCTCACGGCCGTCTCGGGACGGGCGTCCGGGCGCTCGCGCCGCTCCTTCTCATCGTCCCCGGCGCGCTCCAGATCGTCCGCTACGACATGACGCTGACCCGAACCGACACAAGGACGCTGGCGAAGAGATGGATCGAGGAGAACATCCCGGCGGGCTCCAGGATCCTGGTCAAGGGATCAGGCTACCGGCCCTCCCCGGACACAGTGGCCTTGTGGAACACCGCGGAAAACGTGGAGGCCCATCTGAACCGCCTCAAGGGCGACGACCCTCGCTGGAGGGAGACCTCCCGGTACTCCAGAAGGAAGGACAGCTTCCATATCGCGCACCTCTCGGTCGCAAGGATGCGCGAGGGATACGACCTGGCCTTCTTTGGCTCGGACGCCTTTCCATATCGGAGTCTGGACGAATACCTCGACATGGGGGTCGAGTACATCGTCATCGATCGCGTGGAGGCCCAGGGATTCCTCAACGAGGAGGGTTCCGGGCGGTTCCCCGAGGTCATGCGGTTCTACGAGCGCGTCGGCCGGGATCCGCGTTTGGAGCTGATTCGCGAGTTCACCCCTCGGGGGAATCCGGGGCCGGCCTTGGAGCTGTACCGGGTTCGAGAGGGGCCGGATGTCGGCGGTTGAGGCTGATCGAGCCAGGAGGCGAGCCATGATCTGCGTTCTTCGGATTGGTCTGGCAGTTCTATCCCTGTCCGCCAATCCAACGGCGGCCGTAGACGTCTCGCCGCAGGCGGAGATGGTGAAGGCGCCGCCTGCATGCGTGGAACCCGCGCCACCCGCGGATGAACCGACCGGCCCGCGAGTGGGCGGGGAGACGATCGAGACCGCCTACCTCATCCCCTCGCAGCCGTTCTCTGACACGGGAAACACCTGCGGCTTCTCCAATGACTACGAGGAGGTCTGCCCCTACCACGCGACCGCGCGCGACGTCGTCTACAAGTTCGTGGCCGGCGGCGAGAGCTACATCGACATCGATCTCTGCGCGTCGGGGTTCGACACGAAGCTGTACGTCTACAGGAACATCTACACCCCGGGGCTGCCCTACGCGTGCAACGATGACGCCTGCGGGGCGAGCGGCTACAGGTCGCGTCTGGAACGCGTGCGCGTCACTCCAGGGGAAAGCTACTACATCGTGGTGGACGGGTATGGATCGGCCTGCGGCGAGTACGCGCTGAGCCTGGTCCAGAGCGTGACGCAGGATGTCACCTGCCCACCGGGAGCGACGATCGAGGGGGAGCCTTACTGCTACGATGGCTACGTGGACCGGTTCAACGGAGGCTGCTGCTGCGACACCCTCCATTTCTCCGTCCTGGAACCCGAGCCGGGCACGATCCACGTCTGCGGGACCGGAGGGACCTTCGTTCGTGGCGGAGCGGACTACCGCGATACGGACTGGTACGAGATCAACCCGTCTGAGGCGATGACTCTCAACTACTGCG
>VGJL01000014.1 GCA_016867495.1 Candidatus Eisenbacteria bacterium
CGAAGACCCAGATCGCAAAGCACCCTTCCAGGGCCTAAGGGGGATTCGAAGGGAGGTCGACATGCTCCAAGCGACCGCTCGATCGGCGGGATCTCGATTCCTGGCGAACCTGGTCTACCTGGTGCCCAGCTACCACGGCTACAAGGCGCGGGACTCCAGGCGCGCGGAGGACGCGCGCTTGCGCGCCCGCCTCCTCGAGGGCCTCGCGGAGGTTCGCCGGCGGATCGCGGAATCGATGGCCCGGGGAGCCGAGAGCTGGCCGGCGCCGTGGCTCTCGCGGACGGACCGCCAAGCGAAGAGGCTCGACACCCTGGCCGACACGATCCGCTACGCGCCTTACGGCTTCTCGGGGTTCTTCGACGCGGACGCGGTCTCGGAGGAGTCGCTGGAGTGGATCCTGGAAGCCGATCTCCTTCTCTTCGATGACATCGATCGAATGGACCGAGCGGAGCAGCTAGTCGCCGAGGGCCCGCCTCCTATGCAGATCCTCGAGGCGTTCATCACGGAACTGAGCGACGCCATCGGGAAGATGGAGGAGCACCTGGTCCTCCGCGACAAGGCGCTCGGCGGGACCTGAGCCCCCTCATCACGGGGCCGCGAGCGGAAGGCGGATCCGGAAGGTCGTCCCCTTGTCGGGGACCGAAGAGCAGCTGACCGATCCCCCGTGCTCCTCGACGATCTGCCGCACGACGGCGAGGCCCAGCCCCGTGCCGTCCTGCTTCGTCGTGAAGAACGGATCGAAGATCCTCGGCAGAATCTCCTGAGGAATCCCGGGGCCGTTGTCGTCGATCTCGATCTCCCCCGCGTCGCGGGTCGCCTTCGTCACCACCATGACCTGTCCGCTCCGGGGAGGCACGACTTCCATCGCGTTGCGGATCAGATTGAGAACGACCTGCCGCACCAGCCTGCCGTCGCAGGACACGCGCGGGTGATCGTCGTCCAAGTTGAGCACCAGCCGGATTCCACTGCGGCGCAGCTCCGGCCGCAGGAAGTCGGCCAGTCCGAGGATGACGCTATTGAGGTCCTCGCGCGCCCCCGTCGGCTGAGGCATCCTCGAGAATTGAAGGTACTCGTCGGTTATCTGGCTGAGCCGCTTCGTCTCGCGCTTGATGGTCTGCAGGATCTCGCGCGCCTCCTCGACTTCCGGCGTCTCTGCCTCCTCCAGACCGTCTAGGAGCAGATCGACGTTCAGGTTGATGGAGCCCAGCGGATTCCTGATCTCATGGACGACCTTGGACGCGATCTTCCCGACCGCCGCCATCTTCTCGGTGAGGACCATCTCCCTGTCCAAGACGCGCTGGCTGGTGATGTCCCTCAGAACCTCCACCTCTCCGATCGCCTCCCCGTCAGGCGTGCGGACCTTCGAGCGGGTGAGGGAGACCTCGACCAGACCGCCGTCGCGCCGGCGCCGCTGCGTCCGGAGGTCCCGCACCGCGCCGGGATCGGCAAGCGCATCGACAAGGCTCGTCTCGAGCGGAGTCCCTTCCGGAAGGATGAGATCGTACGACCGGCCGACCGCCTCGGCCCGGGAGTAGCCGAAGGTCTCGACCGCCCCTCGGTTCCACAGGCGGATCTTCCCCTCGCGGTCGAGCAGGAGGATCGCGTCCGCCGCGTCCTCGATCACCCTCTCCGGAAGGACGCGCGTGTTCGCGACAGGCCCGATCGGACTGCGGCTTGGACGGGGCGGCCGTCCCCGGCGCGCCCAGAGCCAGGCGCAGGCGCCGAGAGCCAGAAGGATCGGGACCCATGCCCAGGGCGGGATCGTCCATCCGTCGCTCGCGAACGCAGGCGCCATGACTACTCGAGGTGCTCTGTCAGCCCGTACTCCCGCAGCTTCCTGTAGAGTCGCGTGCGGGAGATGCGCAGCAACGACGCCGCACGCGACTTGTTGCCGTCGCACGCCTTGAGCGCCCGCTCGATGGCGGCCCGCTCGGCGTCCGAGAGCGCCGCTGCCGGCTGCTCCCTCACGATCGCTTCCGCCTCTCCGCCCGACCGGAGGAAGTCAGGAAGATCGTCCAGGGCGATGACCCCGCCGAGGCCCATCGCGAAGAGCGATTCGATCACATTCTCGAGCTGGCGGACGTTGCCAGGCCATCCGTACCGCTGCATGCTCTCGAGCCCTCTGGGCTCGATCCCGGCAATCGAGTTGGGGAAGAGTCGGGAGAACCGATCGATGAAGTGCTGCACGAGGAACGGGATGTCCTCCGGCCGGTTCCTGAGCGGCGGGATCTCGACGCGGATCACGGCGAGCCTGTAGTAGAGATCCTGCCTCAGGACGCCGTCGGCCAGGGCCTCCTCGACGTTTCGATTCGTGGCGGAGATGAACCGGACGTCCACGCCGACCTCGGCCACGTCTCCGACGGGGCGCACCTTGCGCTCCTGGATCACCCTCAGGAGTTTCGCCTGCGTATCGAGCGGCATTTCCGCGAACTCGTCGAGGAACAGCGTCCCGCCGTCGGCGGAGCGCACGAGGCCCAGCGTCGTCGCGTTGGCGCCTGTGAACGCCCCTCTCTTGTGCCCGAAGAGCTCGCTCTCGATCAGACCCGCGGGGATCGCGCTGCAGTTCACCGGAACGAACGGGCGGTCCGCCCGCTGACCGCCGTAGTGGATCGCGCGGGCCACCACCTCTTTTCCCGTTCCGCTCTCGCCGAGAACCAGGATGGAGCTGTCGTTGCGGGAGGCCGCCTGGATCACGGAGAAGACCCTCTGCATCGAGGGCCCGCGGCCGATGAGATTGGGAAAGGCGTAGGTCTGCTGCAGCTCCTCCCGCAATCGATGAACCTCGCCGTGCAGGCGCCTGGACTCGAGGATCTGGTTTACGGCCTTGAGCAGCTCGTCCTTGTCGAAGGGCTTGGTGATGTAGTCGGTCGCGCCGATCTTCATCGCCTGGATCGCGTTCTGGATGGTCCCGTACCCGGTCATCATGATGACATCGATCCCCGGGTACTCCTTCTTGATCCGCTGGAGGAGCTCGGTGCCGTCGACTCTGGGCATGCGAAGATCGGTGAGAACGATGCTGTAGCCGCTGTCCTTGGCGAGACGCTCCAAGGCGTCCTCCGCTCCGAAGACGGTGTCGGCACTCAGTCCGATCTTGCGAAAGATACGGCGGCAGGTCTCCGCCATGTCCACGTCGTCATCTACGATGAGGATTCGATCTTCCGTCATATTGACAGGACCGGGCGGACCGCGCTCAGCGACTGCTCTCCTACGACTCGGGCGTCGCCGCCCTATCGGACTTGGGCCTCGGGGCTTCCACGAACCACAACCACTCATCGTAGCGGCGATTGCGCCCCTGAACGACGTCGAAGAACTCCTGCTGGATCCGCGCCGTGACGGGACCGATCTTCCCGCCGCCCAGGACGAACTCGTCCATCTGCTGGATTGCGGTCACCTCGGCGGCCGTCCCCGTGAAGAACGCCTCGTCCGCCGAGACTACATCCTGGAGAGTCAGGGGCGCCTCCTCCACCTCGTAGCCCAGATCGGTCGCAAGCTGGATGATCGATGCCCGGGTGATCCCGGGGAGGATCGCGCCGAGCGGCGGCGTCCGCACGAGCCCATCCTTCACAATGAAGAAGTTCTCCCCCGGTCCCTCGGCGACATAGCCGTTGTAGTCGAGGAGCAACGCCTCATGATAGTCCGCCTCCTTGGCCTCCATGTTCGCGAGGATCGAGTTGACGTAGTGGCCGCAAACCTTCGCGTTGGCCACGGTGGTTCGCGGGTGGATCCTGATGAACCGCGACACCTTGACCTTGATGGGGCCGCTGCCAAGGTACTTCCCCCAGGGCCAGGCGGCGATGGTGAGGTTGACCGGGTTGGTGCCCGGGTTGACGCCCAGCATCCCGTACCCGAAGAAGGCGATGGGGCGGATGTAGCCGGACCGCATGCCGTTCGTCCGGATCAGGTCGGCGCAGGCCTGGCAGATCTCCTCCCGCTGGAACCCGATCTTCATGTCGAAGACGCGCGCGGACTTGAAGAGGCGATCGACATGCTCGCGCAGCCGGAAGATGGCCGGGCCCCGGTCCGTCTCGTAGCAGCGGATGCCCTCGAACACTCCGCTGCCGTAGTGGAGCGAGTGCGAGAGCACGTGGACCTTGGCGTCGTCCCAGTTGACGAGCGCGCCGTCCATCCAGATCTTCTCTGTCTTCTGGAAGCCCATCGTCTTCTCCCTGCTAGAGGGCATTCTCGCTCACGAAGGATGCTCCCTTCCTGAGCGCCTGCTGATTGAGCGGAATCGTCTTGCGCGCCTTTATGTAGCTCGGCATGGCCCCTATCACCGATTCCAGATCCAGAATGCCCGTCTTCTGGATGTATGCGCCCATCATCACCATGTTGGCCACGCGCGTCGATCCGATCGCGTCCGCCATCTCGGTCGCGGGGATCTTGATGATCCTGGTGTCGCTCCTCTGGGGAGAGACGAGGATGAGGGAGCTGTCGTAGAACAGCAGGGCGCCGGGACGCATGTTCTGCTCGAACTTCTCCAGGCTGGGTCGGTTCATCGCGATCAGCACATCCGACTGGGCCACCAGGGGACTGCCGATTTCGGCCTCCGAGATCCGCACGTGGCAGTTCGCGGTGCCGCCGCGCATCTCCGGACCGTAGGAAGGCAGCCAGGAAACCTTGTAGCCCGCCTGCATCCCGCACTCGGCGAGCGCAACCCCGAGAAGGAGGATTCCCTGGCCGCCAAAGCCGGCGATCTTGATCCGTGGGTCCGCGTAGCCGGCATCGGCCAGGGTTCCGCGCCGAGCCTTCTGCCCGGTGTCGTCGGCGATATCGAGATGCAGATCGAGACCGGTGCCGACGAACCTGGCGGCCTCCAGGGGCCTCGCCTCGATCTGGTCCGTCTTGTCGCGGAGAACGCCCAGTTTGAAGTGGGGCTCCAGTTCCGAGTGGATCCAGCCCCTCGACTCGACCGGGTTGATCTTCCATCCCGTGGGACAGGGAGCAAGCGCTTCGACCAAGGAGAATCCCTTCCCCTGGATCTGCGTCTGGATCGCCTTGCGCACGGCGTTGCGCGCCCGGTTCATGTGCTTCGCGTCGGTCAGCGCGACCCTCTCCAGGTAGACAGGCCCCTCGAGCGCGGCGAGCAGCTCGGCGATGCGGATCGGCGACCCCTCGTTCGCGGCGGTCCGCCCGTAGGGCGTCGTCGTCGTCTTCATCCCGATCAGGGTCGTCGGCGCCATCTGCCCGCCCGTCATCCCGTAGATCGCGTTGTTGATGAAGAAGACCGTGATGTTCTCCCCGCGATTCGCGGCATGCACGATCTCGTTGCCGCCGATGGCGCCCAGGTCGCCGTCTCCTTGATAGACGAGGACGATCGCATCCGTATGCGCCCGCCGGATGGCCGAGGCGACAGCGGGGGCGCGCCCGTGGGCGACCTGGACGTTGCCGCACTTGTAGTAGTAGTACCCGAAGACGCTGCACCCAACGGGCCAGACGAAAATGGTGCGATCCTGGATCCCGAAGTCGTCTATGGCCTCAGCGATCAGCTTGTGGATGTTCCCGTGGCCGCAGCCGGGGCAGTAGTGGGTGGACAGCTTGTCCGGTCCCGTCTTCCGGTCGAAGTCCACATAGAACGAAGTCGCCTTGACGAACGAGTCCTTAGGCATGGATCGGCTCCTCCAGCTTCTCGATTTGCGCCATCAGCTCGTGCGCCGTGGGCACGTTGCCTCCCAAGCGGTAGTAGAGCCGGACCGGCCTCCTCCCGAGGACGGCCAGCCGGACGTCGTCGACCATCTGCCCCGTGGAGAGCTCGACGCAGAGGAAGTCCTTCACGCGCTCGGCGAGGCGTTCGATCTGCTCCGAAGGGAACGGCAGGACGGTGATCGGACGGAGCAGACCTACCTTGATGCCTTTGTCGCGGGCCAGATCCACTGCCGACTTCAGGATCCGCGAGACGATCCCGTAGCCGACGACGACATGCTCCGCGTCCTCCAGGCGATACTCCTCGAACCGCACCTCCTTGCGCTGGATCTCCTGGTACTTGCGGTCGAGCTTCTTGACGTGCTCCTCGAGGTCGTCAGGATCGAGGAAGATGGATGTGATGAAGTTGTCCACGCGCGCCGGCGACGGCGCCACGGCCCACGACTTCTCGGGGATCTCGGTGCGCCCCTCGGGGAACTCGCACGGCTCCATCATCTGCCCGATGAACCCGTCGGCCAGGAGAAGAACGGGGTTCAAGTACCGGTCGGCGAGCTCGAAGGCGAGCATCGTCAGATCGGACATCTCCTGGACCGAGTTCGGAGCGAGAACGATCAGCTTGTAGTTGCCGTGGCCGCCTCCCTTCACGGCCTGGTTGTAGTCGCTCTGCTCGGGGGCGATGTTGCCCAGCCCCGGACCGCCGCGAACGATGTTGACGAGGACGCACGGAAGCTCCGAGCCGGCCAGGTAGGAGAGCCCCTCCTGCTTCAGGCTCATCCCGGGAGAGGATGAGGCCGTCATCGCGCGGATCCCGGCGGCGGCTGAGCCATAGACCATGTTGATCGCCGCCACCTCGCTCTCGGCCTGGAGGAAGGTCCCGCCGACACGGGGGAAGTAGATCGCGGCGGCCTCGGCGATCTCGCTCGCCGGCGTTATCGGATAGCCGTAATAGGCGCGGCAGCCGGCCAGCAGGGCGCCCTTGATGATCGCTTCGTTTCCCTTGAGCAGAAACCTGGCCATACCCCCCTCCCTACTTCCCGGCCGGGAGCTTGAAGACGGCGATCGCGCCCGGCTCCGGACAGGTGTAGAAGCAGATCCCGCATCCCGTGCACCCGTCCCCGCGGTATTGCGACGGGTGGTATCCCATTCGGTTCAATCCCTCCGAGAGAACGAGGACCTTCTGCGGGCATTCCGCGACGCAGTAGCCGCATCCCTTGCACTCGTCCTCGCGGATCTCGACGCGGCCCTGCGGTTTCGCTCTCTCCTTCTTGACCTGTTCCATCGCTTACCTCCGCATGGGATGTAGAGATGATCCTCTATGCCCCGGACCCGAGTCCACTCGCATTCGTCTTGCTCTCCTCGATCCGCCGGGCGAGCCATCCAAGCCAGCGATCGATCCCGGCCCCCGAAGCGCAGGAGATCTCCATGCGCTCGGCCGCCGGGTTCAACCTGGCGACCGCCGCCCAGAACGCCTCCTTGTCGAAGGCCAGGTGGGGCAACAGATCGACTTTGTTGAGGATGACGACCTCGGCCTTCTCGAACATGAACGGGTACTTTTCGGGCTTGTCCTCCCCCTCAGGGGAGCTGGCCATGACCGCGCGCGCCGACTCGCCCAGATCGAAGCCGCTCGGGCAGACCAGGTTGCCGACGTTCTCGATGACGATCGCATCGAGGTCCCTCAGGTCCACCCCCTCCAGCGCGGAGACGATCATCCTCGACTCGAGGTGGCAGGTGCCGTTGGTGACGATCTGGACGGCGCGTCCGCCGGCAGCCGCGATCCTCTGCGCGTCGCGCGCGGTCCGCAAGTCCCCCTCGATCACCAGGCAGCGCCGCCCGACGCCGAGCCCCTGGAGCGTCCTTTCTAGAAGCGTCGTCTTCCCCGCGCCGGGCCCGGACAGGAGGTTGAGGGCGAAGAGACCCGCCTCCTTGAATCTCTGCCGCAGGCCGCATGCGATCTCGTCGTTCTTCTGAACGACATTGCGGACCAGGTCGAGCACACGAATCTCCTGAGAAGGACTCATGGGGACTGATCCTCCACGAGGGCGCCCTCCATCACGTCCAGGACGATCCGCCTGACCTCGATCTCCCGGCCCTCGATCAAACTGAATCTCGCCGGACCGCAGGCGGGACACTGCCCTTCCCCGTGGCCTAGCGTGAAGGAGCCTCCGCACCCATCGCAGAGCGCCCGCGCCGGCGTGACCTCGATCTGCAATGCGGTCTCCCGCAACGTCTCGTCGCCGCGAGCCACCTCCCACGCGAAAGAGAGCGCCTCGGGCTCTACGCAGCTCAGGCTCCCGATTCGCACCGTGACGGACGGGACGCGGCCCACAGCCGCCCCGCGACAGTGCCGCGCGACCTCCTGTTCCACGATCTCGCGGATCGAGATGGCGAGAGAGAGCTCGTGCATCAACTTTCCCTCGGCGGGGGCTCCACCCCCCGCGGTCTGGGTCTCACGATTCGACGCAGGTTCTGTCTGACGACACGAACCATCTCCGCCGTGCCGGCCCGGTCGCCGTAGTAGAGCACGCCCGCCTGGCGGGCTTCCCGTTCCCACTCCTCCCGAGGGGAGAGAAAGGCGAAGACGACCGGGAGCGTGGGCCGGATCCTCTTGACAAGCTGGAGAAGCTGGTTGGCGGGCCGGTCGTTGAGCGCTCCGTCCAGGACGACGACCTGCACGCGAGGATCCTCGACCGCCTCGAGACACTCGCGCGCGGTGTTCGCCAGGAGCCAGGCATGCTCCAGTTCGGGAGCGTCCTTGCGCAGGCCCACCCAGAAGCTCGGATCCTCCGTGACCACGACGACTCGCTCGCGGGGTCCGGGCGTCCGGGCTTGCAGATGTAGAAAGGCCGGCGTCTGCTTCAGCATCGCGATCTCCGGGGCGCTCTTGGCCAGCGCCAGCCTACTGCAAGCAGGGTGCCACCCAGACGGGCTCCACGACGAATCAACACACTGCAGATCAACAAGTTGGACTCTTTCTTGGATGCCCGCGGCGGATTGCCTGCAGCGGTCGATCAGGATTGGATCGAAACGCTACACAGTGTCTCGTATCGAAGCATAGTCATACCGCATGGAGCCCGCAAGGAGCGACGCATCAGCAGATCCTCGGCAGCTGCTCGCCCGAGAGAAGGTCGAGAACACGACGGCCGCCGCCGCGCGTGCGCAGGGTCAGACGACCGGGAGGATCGGCCAACACCTCGCCAATCGACTCGGAGCCCAGCCCGAGCCTGTGCTCCCGCAGTCTCACGAGCGCCGCATCGGCATGCTCGGCGGCCACGGCGATGAGCACCCTTCCCTCGCACGCCACGTAGAGCGGGTCGATCCCGAGGATCTCCGCGAGCGCCGCCACGCTCGGCCGGATCGGGATCTCGGTCTCCACGAGCTCGATTCCGAAGGGACGTCCGGCGACCAGCTCGTTCAAAGTCGTCGCGACCCCGCCGCGCGTCGGATCGCGCATCCATCGAATCCCCCGCGAACCCTCCAAGAGATGTTCGATGACGGGCCAGAGGGGAGCGCAGTCGCTCTCGATCGGAGTGTCGAAGCGGAGATCGTTGCGCGCCGAGAGGACCGCCATCCCATGATCCGCGATCGGTCCGCTGACGAGGATCCGGTCTCCCGGCCGAACCGCGCCGGCTCCTTCGGGGAGGGGGCCGTCCAGGAGCCCTACTCCCGCCGTGTTCACGAAGACCTGATCGAGACCTCCCCTCTCGACCACCTTGGTGTCGCCCGTCACGATCGCGACGCCGACCTCGTCGCAGACTCCCCGCATCGAGAGCACCAAGCGCTCGAGACGCTCGATCGAGAGGCCTTCCTCCAGGAGAAAGCCTGCCGACAGGGCGATCGGGCGGGCGCCCATGACCGCGAGATCATTGACAGTCCCGCAGACTGCGAGCTTTCCGAGATCTCCTCCGGGGAAAAAGACTGGAGAAACGACGAAGGAGTCGGTCGTGAAGGCGATGCGCGAGGCGCCCACGGCCAGACATGCGGCGTCTTCGAGCGGAGAGAGCGCGGGGTTGTCGAGAAGCCTGACGAAGAGGCTGCGCACCAGCTCGTGCGTCAAGCGTCCGCCGCTGCCGTGAGCCAGGAGGATCTCGGGGGGGCGCGAAGGATGCATCGCGAACACCACCTACGCCTGGCGCCCGTATCTGAAGTAGGCCGCGCAGGTCCCTTCCGTGGAGACCATGCAGGGGCCGACCGGGGTCTCGGGGGTGCAGCCGCTTCCGAAGAGGCCGCATTCGGTCGGGAGGATGGTCCCGCAGAGGACCTCGCCGCACCGGCATGCCGCGTCATCGCGCGCGCTCGCGGCGAGTCGCGCGATCTCGTCGTCCCCGAGAAGAAGAGCCGCATCGCGGTGTCGGAGCGAGGGGCGAAGGGCCAGTCCGCTCGCCGGCATCCTTCCAAGACCCCTCCACTCCGTGTCCACGGTTTCGAAGATCGAGTCGAGCGCTGAGAGAGCGGCACGGTTTCCGTGGCTCTTGACGAACCGGCCGTACAGATTGGCGATCGCCGGCCTGCCCGTTCTCCTGGCATCGAGCAGCGAGAGCACGCCCTTGAGGAGGTCGACCGGCTCGAATCCGCAGATCGCCCCCGGGACTCCGAACTCCTCGGAAACGAAGCGGTAGGACTCCGAGCCGATGATCACGCTCACGTGCCCGGGCAGGATGAAGCCGTCGATCCGGAGCTCCGGATGCGAGAGGAGCGCCCGCAACGCCGGGGGAACGAGCTTGTGGCCGACGAGGAGGCGCAGATTGGCGACGCCTTCCTTCTCCGCGAGGACGACGGTCTGGGCGATGGTGGGCGCCGTGGTCTCGAATCCGACCGCGAGGAAGACGAAGGTCGTCCGCGGCTCGCTTCGCGCGAGGGCAAGCGCATCCATCGCGGAGTAGACGATGTGGACGCGCCCTCCGCGCCCCTTCTCTCGCTCGATGCTCGTGGCCGAGCCGGGAACGCGGATCATGTCGCCGAAGGTCGCCAATGCGACGCCCGGCTCTCGCATCAACCGAAGGGCCAGATCGACGTAGCTCGTCGGCGTCACACAGACCGGGCATCCCGGTCCCGAGATGAGGCGGACCGACGCCGGGAGCATGCCCCGCACCCCGTGCCGGAAGAATGCGGTGGTGTGGGTGCCGCATACCTCCATCAACGCGACGGGAGGGAGATCGCGCGCGATCCTATCGATCTCGTTCCTGAGCGCGAGACAGGCCGCCGCGTCCGCGAGACGCGCCTCGTCGAGATCGAACATCAGGAGCCGCCGTCCGCGGAATCATCGAGCAGACTCTCCAGGAGACGGAGATCCTCCTCGGCTCGCTCCCTCTGGAGCTTCTCGATGACGAACCCGGCGTGGACCAGGACGTAGTCGCCGATCTCGATGTCGGGAACGAACCCGAGATGGACCTCTCTCCGCACGCCTCTCAGGTCGACGATCCCGAACTCCCCCGACCTCTCGATCAGACGCATCGGAACAGCAAGACACATCCTCCATGACCTCCGTTCTCTTACCCTGGAGTCTATCAGCAGCCTGAGCGAAGCTCCCAGGCAACAGCCGCGAGCTGGCCGTACGAGATGCCGCCGTCGTTGGCAGGCACCTCGAGCGGCAAGAGCGCCTCCAGCCCGAGGGACGAGAGCCGATCGACCGCCATCCCCAGAAGGAGCTGGTTCTGGAACACTCCTCCTCCGAGGGCGACGGTCCGGATCCCGTCCTCCCCGGCGAGCCTTTCGGCCCCGCGCGCGATCGCCTCCGCCATCGTGAGGTGGAAGCGATAGGCGAGATCGGGCTCATTCTCCCCTCGCCGCAGCCCCTCGAGGAGGGCCCGGATCCCCTCATCGAGGCTCACCCGGAAGCGCATCGGCCAGGGGGCCTCCCCCTCCCCCGCGCGGGCCGGGGCGGAGAGGATCCGGACAGGCCACGGTCCCGAGCCTGAGGCGTCCGTTGCGGCCTTCTCGGCCATCATCTCCAGCTCCATGGGGACTTGCCCCTCGTACATGTTGCGGGCCTTGCGCAACAGGAGCGCCCCGACGGCATCGAAGTAGCGCCCGGCTCCGCTCGACCAGGGGCAGTTCAAGCGGCGCGCGATCATCCGCGACACGAGCTCCGCAGCGGGACCGGAGATGCGCCCGTCGATCTCCAGGATCCGCTCCATCGGATCCCCGCCGGGGTCCAGATGGTGCAGCAGAGACTGCGCGATCCGCCATGGCTCCCTGATCGCGGCCTCGCCGCCCGGCAGCAGCAGCGGCTCCAGGGAACCCGCCCTCTCGAACCGCCCCTCCCTGAAGACAAAGAACTCGCCGCCCCACAGAGTGCCGTCTCGGCCGTAGCCGGTGCCGTCGAAGGAGACCCCTACGACGGGATGGTCGCGGGCGTGCTCGCTCAGGACGGCGGCGATGTGCGCCTCGTGGTGCTGGACCCCGATCTTGCGCTCCGCCGGAAACTCGAGGGCGTAGCGCGTCGACAGGTAGTCGGGATGGAGGTCGTGGCCGACGATGGCCGGGTCCTGGCCGAAGAGCCTGCAATAGTGGACGACTCCCTCTTCGAGCGACCTGTAGGTCTCGAGATTCTCGAGGTCGCCGATGTGGTGGCTCAGGAGCGCCTCTCCGTCCGATCCGAGGGCGAACGTGTTCTTGAGCATTCCCCCGACGGCCAGGACGGAGGCGGGCAAGGGAGGAAAGAGGGGCAGGGCTCGCGGCACGAACCCCCTCGACCGCCGCAGGACCTGCAGGCGGTCGCGAAAGACCCGGACGACCGAATCGTCGCATCGCACGTGAATCGGTCGGTCGTGAAGCAGGAAGTAGTCGGCGATGTCCGAGAGCCTCTCCCGCGACTCCTGATCCCTGTAGACGATCGGCTCGTCGCTCCTGTTGCCGCTCGTCATCACGAGCGCCCTGGGGCAGGGCTCATCGCCCGGCAGGGAGCTGAAGAGGATGTGGTGCAGGGGCGCATAGGGAAGCATGAAGCCGAGGGTTCGCTGCCGGGGGGCGATCCCCTCGGGAAGAAGACAATCGGCGCGCTTCCTCAGGATCACGATCGGCCGTTCCACCGAGCTGAGGAGCTTCTCCTCGTCCTGCCCGACGAAACAGTGCCGGCGGATCTCCTCGAGATCGGCCGCCATGAGCGCGAAGGGCTTCTCTTCCCGGTACTTCCTTCCGCGAAGCGTGTGAACGGCGACCTCGTTGCGCGCGTCGCACGCCAGGTGGACTCCACCGATCCCCTTGATGGCGACGACGTGACCGGCAGTGAGCAATCGCCTCGTCTCGGCGATCGGATCGCGCACCGGCAGGCGGATCCCTGTCGCGTCCTCGAGCCGGAGCCGCGGGCCGCAGTCCGGGCAGGCGTTGGGCTGGGCGTGGAAGCGTCGGTTCGATGGATCTTCGTACTCGATCCGGCAGCGCTCGCACAACGCGAACTCCGCCATCGTGGTTCTCGACCTGTCGTAGGGGATGTCCTTGACGATCGTCAGTCTCGGGCCGCAGTGTGTGCAGTTCGTGAACGGGTACTGGTGGCGTCTGTCGCGGGGATCCATGATCTCGGCGAGACACTCGGGGCATGTGGCGGCGTCGGGGGAGACGGGAACCCGTCTCTTCCTCGCGCGCGGGCTCTCGCGGATCTCGAATCCCTCGTGGCCGGCCGCCGGGAGGCGCGTCACCTTGATCGAGGCGATTCTCGAGAGGGGAGGCGCATCCCGCCTGATCTCCTCCTCCAGGCCCGCCAGCGCCCGAGAGTCGCCCTCGACCTCCAGCAACACTCCCTGATCGTCGTTCAGGACGAAGCCGTCGAGCCCGCGGGCGCCCGCGAGGCTGTAGAGGAAGGGACGAAAGCCGACACCTTGGACGATGCCGGTGATCCGAAGGACGAGGCGTCTTCGCATGGCTCGGCAGACCCCGCTGCGGCCTCACACCCTCCCGGCGAGGAGCTCTCGGACTCGCGCCAAGGCCACCTCGATCGCCGCGCTCCCGAGTGGCGAGAGCGCGTCTGACCAGGCTATCGCGGCGGGCACGAATCCGACAACGTCGATCTCCGGGAGCTGGATCCTGAGACTCGCCGCGAGGCGCAACAGCCCGCCTAGCGACGTCTCGTGAAGGGAGAAGCGGGGATCGGGGTTCTCGAGCTCCACCGTGTTCAGCCGGAACACCACCACATCACCTGGAGCGGGCGCTCTCGGGCGATCGCCCTCGCTCGCCGCTCCCCCCACAGCTCTCGAACCCCTGTCCCCGAAACCGGCCTCCGCGCTCACAGGCGCGCTGTCTCGCCCCACCCGGATCGCGTCGATGAGCACGACGCGCCCGTACCCCGCCATGCGGTCCAGAAGGTCGACGCCACCCGTCCCGCCATCCTCGAGATCCACCCCGTCCGGGAGGCCCTCGTCTCGAAGGCGCCGCACGGCATGGATCCCGAACCCCTCGTCGCCCAGAAGGAGGTTCCCGATCCCGAGGACGAGGGTCTTCGACGAGCGCGCGCCGTCGTCCCGAGTCCGGTCAACCACGAGCGGACCGCTCCCCTAGACGAATCGAACCTCCAGGAAGTGCGTCGCGCAGGAGATGCAAGGATCGTAGGCGCGCACCAGCATCTCGAGGCCGCGCTGTATCTCCTGGGGCTCCCTGCCGGCCATCTGGCCGACCAGGGTATGCATGTCGGCTTCGATGTTCGCGAGGTTCTGCCCCGTGGGGATGATGCAGTTGGCCTTCGTGATCCTTCCATCGGCGTCGAGCGTGTAGTCGTGGAAGAGAACGCCGCGGGGAACCTCGCTCGCGCCGGCCCCGCGCCCGTACTTCGTCGGCTGCTTCATCCTGTGGACGTAACCCTTGCGCGCGAGCAACTCGTCGCACATCTCGATCGCGTTCTCGTAGCAGTGCAGGACCTCGATCAGCTGGGCCGTGTTGTTGTGGAACGGATTCGTCAGAGGCGGCTTGAGACCCAGCGCCTTGAGGACTCCCTTCGCCCAGGGTCGCAGCATCTCGTGGTTGATGTTGAGTCTGGCGCGCGCTCCGACGGCGTAGCTCTCGGCCTGGGCCTTGACATGCTTGGCAGCCGAGTGGGATACGACACGCTCGCTGATCCGATCGAGGTAGGTCTGCGGAGGGGTGACCTTGCCGAGGCTCGACGCGATGTCCCCCGTGTAGAACGCGTACTCGCCGGGCGCCTTCAGGGCGACATACTCGGTCTTCCGTTCCAGCTCCGGCATCTTGAGCGTCTTGAAGAGCTCCACGGTGGCCTCGAGGTCCGGCCTGGCGTCCTCGAGGATCTTCCTCACCCTGAGGATCTCCTCCGGCAGGGGCCACCTCGCGAATCCCCCCGGCAACACTCCGATCGGGTGGATCTTGCGGCCGGCGAGGATCTCGCAGATCTCGTTTCCTAGCTTCTTCAGGCGAAGGGCCCGCTTGACCACCTCGGGATGCGTCCCCGCGAGCGGGATCACGCTGCCGACGTTGAAGAAGTCGGGCGCGACGAGGAAGTAGAGGTGCAGGATGTGGCTCTGGATCGTCTCTCCATCGATGAGAAGCTTGCGCAGGAGCTTGGTCTCCTCGTCCGGGACGATCCCCAGCGCGTCCTCGGAGGCCAGGATCGAGGCCATGGTGTGCCCGATCGCGCAGATCCCGCAGATCCTGGCGGTGATCGACGCGGCCTCGTCCCACTTCCGTCCCTCGAGCATGACCTCGAAGAATCGGGGCGCCTCGACGATCTCCAGCCGAAGATCCTCGATGCGGCCGTCCCTCACGTTGACGACCACGTTGCCGTGCCCCTCGACGCGCGTGATGTGATGGACGTTGATCTCGTAACCCTTCATGATCGCCTCCCGGGCCTCTCCGGTCTTCCCCTAGCTCAGGTAGTAGGGACTCAGATCCACTGGGGTCAGGCTGTTGAATTGGGTCAGCCGATCCTCGACCTCGGCGCGCGACAGCCCCTTCGACTTCAAGATCTCGACCATCGACGCGATGTTCGGGTGGCTGAGGAAGCCGCGACATGCGACGCACGCCTCCCCGAAGGCCGGGCAGATCGCGCCGCAGCCCGAACGCACGATCGGGCCGATGCAGCATATCCCCTTGTCGTAGAGGCAGACATTGACCCGCTGCTTGCACTCCGTGCAGAGCGCGTGCTCGGACGGAAGCGGGATCTGGCCGAGGAGAAGGGACTTGGTGACGCGCACCAGCTCGATCTTGTCTATCGGGCAGCCGTGCATCTCGTAGTCCACCGGCACCACGTCGCGCACGCGGCGCGTCGGCTCGCTCGGGAAGTGGCGGGCGCCGTCCCCGTAGACCTTCTGCTTCGTGGTCGCCAGATCGTGCCTGTTCTTGAGGGCGTTGATCCCCCCGATTGTGGCGCACGCGCCGATCGCGACGAGGATCTTCGCCCGTCCTCGGATGGCCTGAACCTCCTCCACCTCCTCCGGAGTCGTGATCGAGCCCTCGACGAAGGCCACGTCGTAGTCGTTCCTCCGATCATCGATGGCCTCTCGGAAATTCACGATCTCGACGGCTCCGAGGAGATCGAGCATCTGGTCCTCGAGGTTGAGGATCGTGAGCTGGCAGCCTTCGCAGCTCGTGAAACTGAAGACGCCCAGCTTCGGCTTCATCAGAGCGCCTCCCTCACCTTCTTGACCTCGCTGTAGCAGAAGACGGGACCTTCCTGGCATACGTAGATCCCGTTCATCTGACAGTGGCCACACTTGCCCAGGCCGCACCGCATCCGGCGCTCCAGGGACATGAAGATGCGGCTCTCCATGATCCCCCTCTTGAGGAGCTCCAGGACGACGAACTTGTACATCACCGGCGGACCCACGACCACGGCGACGGTCTCGAGCGGATCCACCTCGATCCTGTCGAAGAGCGTCGTGATGACTCCCACATGCCCGGTCCAGCCGTTCTCGGCGATGTCGACCGTCTCGTGGAGCTCCATGCGGGCGTCCTTGCGCCACGCGAGCAGTTCCTTCTCGTAGAGCCGCTCCGCCGGGCGCTTGGCGCCGTAGAGCGTGACGAGCCGGCGGTAACTCCCCCGGTTCTCGAGGCAATAGAGGATGAGAGACCGCAGGGGAGCGAGCCCGAGCCCTCCACAGACGAACAGGACTTCCTTGTCGGCGATCTTCTCCACCGGGAAACCATTGCCGAACGGACCCCGGATCCCGATCTGCGCGCCCGGCTCGAGGGCGTGCATGGCGCGCGTCAGGGAGCCTACCTGCCGGACGCAGAGATCGAACGTGGCGCTCGAGGTCGGTGACGAAGAGACGCTGATGGGCGCCTCGCCGATCCCGGCGATCGAGACCTCGACGAACTGGCAGGGTTTGTGCCCCAACGACCTCTTGTCGATCGCCACCTCGAAGAGAGTCTCCTTGGCGGTGAGCTTCTCTTTCCGGAGGATACGGGCCGGTTCGGGAACGAAGAGCGACTTGCGCGCAGCGGGAAGAGCCTCGATCACGGCGCTACCCTCCCAATACCTGGTTGTACATGTCCGTCAGACGAATCGAAGCGACGCACTGGGCCGAGCACCGCCCGCAACCGACGCAGGCGCTTCGGCCGTACTTCTCGAACTGGAAGACCTCCTTCTTGAAGAGGCGGTGCCGCTGGCGATGCGACGCCTTCTCCCGGAAGTTCTCTCCCCCAGCAACCTCCGCGAACCTGTGGCTCTGGCAACTGTCCCAGAGCCGGCAGCGCACCCCGTGGTTCAGGTCGAAGGCGACCTCGTCATCCACGTCGAAGCAGTAGCAGGTGGGACAGACCATCGTGCATGTCTCGCACGAGAGGCACCGGCGGCCGATGGCCTCCCAGAGGAGATCGTCGTAGGCTTCCTTGAGGGCGCTCGGGAGCCGATTCACGGGGCCCGAGAGCCTGGGCTTCAGGCTCGCGCTCTGCATCTCCCTCGCCTTGCCCAGGGCCTCGCGATCCACGGGTGTGGCCGGGCGCAGGAAAGCCGTTTCGGCGACCATTGACTCCCCCGCGGCCGTCCTCGTGAAGATGAAGTACCGGTCGCCGAGATCGATCAGGAGCAGGTCGTATCCACCCTCGAGGCGGTGAGTCCCCTTGTCCAGGCAGAGGTTGTATTGGCTGCAGGGCCCTTGACACTCAAGAGCGATGACCTTCGTCTGGGCGCGCCGCGCGAGGTAGTTCGCGTCATATGGGCTGTCGGAGAAGACCTCGTCGAGAATGTTGATCCCCTGCACGTCGCACGTGTGGACCCCGAGGAGAATCAGAGGCTCGCCTTCCACGATCTCGTCGCTCGCCGCGACGTCCTTCCTCTGGAAGTGGAGCAGTCTCTCCTGATGAGGGAACAGATGGCGGACGGGAGGAAGGATCGTCGTCGGGTACTCGAGAGCCAGGTCCTCCGGATCGCGGATCTCGTCGAAAACGAACTGACTCTCCTTGCGGCGGGGGCCGACCACCTTGCCGCGCTTCTGCAGCTCGCGCACGAACGCCGGCACGTCGAGCTTGGAAAGAACGAGGGTCTTCATCGAGGCATCCCCTTCTGCCCTGGAACAACATTGGCCCGCCGGCTCGCGACCGACGGACCGTTCCCTTCGCTCCGACTGGATCCGGCTGGGTCATGGCCGGCGAGCGCACTTGCCGATGCTAGAGCTGTTCCGGGAACCCCTGTCCAGGGAACCGAGCCCGACCGTCCATCAAATCCCAGCATCCACCCATCCTGACGGCCGGACGCGATTCCCCGGTCGCAGCAACCCATCCCGCCTCGGACCGCCACACCGCACCACCCGAGCCCGATCCGACGGCGCCAACACAAGCCCACCAGGGGCACCCGGAATCGCCCAGGTTGAGCGCAAGTCCCATGCCAAAGTGAAGGGATTCACGTTGTCCTAGAACATATTGTCAAATAATAGGTTAGATGGAAAACGGCCACCCCTTCAGGGATGTCGATCAAGGCCGGATTGTACCGTTTCGCTCCGCCTGGAGCGAGACGGGACAGAGCGCACGGAAGGGGCGCGATGCGGGTCATTGCGCCCCTTCGTTGGTTTGAAGACCGGGGACTCTCCTCCGGCCTATACGACTCGTGTCCTCTAGAAGTAGACCCGACCCATCAGGGTCAGCACGTCCGTGTTCTCGACGTCGGTCATGACGATGTGATAGCGAGCGTCGGCGCCGAAGCGAACCCTCGCATCCGCAGCGCCGAACTTCAGTCCCCCGCCGAAGTTCATGCCCAGCTTGGTCTCGCTGTCGGAGTCGTCAATAGAGAGCATGTCATCAATGACGGGGTTGCCGGAATCGACTTCCACTTTGACGCTCGCGCGCACGTTGTAGAAACCGAGGCCGAGGGTCAGAAAGGGAGCCAGCGATCCGTCCATGGGGACCATGTAGTACCCTTGGGCCGTGATAGGAATGACGGAAAGCTTGGCCTCGGACTTGACGCTGACATCAAATTCGTCGTCATTGTACTCTTCTTCTTCCTTGCCCAGCATCAGGTAGCCGGCTTCGCCTCCGATCGCGAAACCCTCCGGCTTCTCGAGGTTGTAGATGACGCCGCCTGTAAGGCCAATCGAACCACCGGGCGCATCATCCTCAAGCAGCTTGGCGTATCCGGCGCCCACGTGGAACGTGAGCGGCTTGTCCTGAGCGCTCGCCCCGAGAGCGAGGACGCCGAGCAGCATGGCACCTACCATCAGAACACGGAAACAACGCATGACCGATACCTCCCTCATTGATGAACGCCCTCCTGGTCCGAGGGCGGGCGATGAATTCGCTAGAGAATCACCGCGCCCCGGTCCCCTGTCAAGAACATCTGGACTGCGCCCAACTTGATGCGGGACTTCCTGTTAGGAGGGGCGACAACCGGCTCGCGGGGGCTTTCCTCCGGTCTGCGGTCCCACAAGCCGGGAACCGGGAGGCGGAGGAATCACCTCAGCATCAGCAGCTTGGCCGCTCGACGCGGCTCTCCGTACGGTCGCAGGAAATAGACACCAGGGGCCACGCGAGCCCCTGAGTCATCGCGCCCATCCCAGACGAGCACGCCGCCGGACGCGACCGCTCCCAGCGAGCGCACCCTGCGCCCCTGGAGGTCGACCACATCCAGCCGTCCATTCTCCGCTATGCGGGATCCGTCCATGACAAGACAGACGGCGCCCCGACTCGGATTGGGGTAGGCGAGGATCGCGCTCTGCGGCTGGGGAGCTTCGGGCGCCGCCGCGGGATCCAGGTTCAGGGTCTGCGCTCGCCGCGAGAAGTGCGTCACGCCCGCGGAGGGTTGCTGGAGCACCTCGTCGATCGTCCCTGCCGGATTCGCGACGAACAGCTCCCAGACAAGCCTGTCGGCCTCCGGGGTGGCCTCCGGATCCGGCAACCCGGAAGGCGGCCCCGGCGCCTCCAGCGGAAGCGAGGGGAGAGCGAATGCGCGCGAACCCGCCGGCGAGACGATCCTCCAGACGAGTGTCGTGTCGACATTAGCGTCGGGCGGCGCGGTCGGGCCGAGCGTGATCGATGAGAGCGCCCATGTCGGGTTGGGCTCGGTCCCGGGCGTGGCCACATTGTTCCACGTGAATCGCGCGCCTTGCTGCGTCAGGATCGGCGGGTCGTAGAAGTCCCTCAAGATGCGGGTCGCCGGGAGCGTGAACGGAGTGCGATCCACGCGTCCCGACGTGAAGGCCTGATAGCGGGAAGTGTCCGCATAGAATCCCACGACGAAGTTCGACGCATCGGCGATGTCTCCGCCCGGAGTGGAGGAGGCGAGCACGAAAGCGTCCAGAGTGTCGATCAGGGCGAAGTCTGTGTCGTAGCCGATGATCCTCTCCTCACCGGTCGGGCCGGGGATGCCGCCCACGCTGGCGGCCAGGACCTGAGTCCCCAGGGGAGCGCCGAGAAAGTCGACCGTGAGCTGGGTCAGGAGATTGATGTCGGAGTTTATGTGCTGCGTCCGTCCCGACCCGATGGCGACGTTCCTCTCGACCCCCAGCTCCCGGATCTCCGCCCACTTGATCAATCCGGTGTCGGGAGGAGCGCCTATCAGCACCTCAAGAGGAATCCTGAATGCGACCGAGTAGAGCGTCTGCGTCGTCTGCGCGGGGAGATCGATCTTGTAGAGAGGCTTCTGTGCGAGGGGAAAGTCGATCTGAAAAGGCATGACGAGGTTGCCGGGGAAGACGACATCGCCGATGCCCGGCAGCGACACCGGATCGGGCGGCGCGTCGTAAAGGAGGTTTCCAGAGCCGATCAGAGCGTCGAGCGGCGCCGCCGGAAGGACGAAGGCCAGGTCGAGTTTCCCATCGAATGCGGTGGCGATGTTGTTGACGTTTCCCGTCACACGCGCCACCGGCCCGTAGATCGTCGTGTCGGCGGTCGAGGGGTACAGAGGCAGCGTGATGGAGTTCTGCGCGGACTCGATCACGGATGTGAAGGCGTAACCGTCGAGCCCCGCGGTCACGGTCTGGGATCCCACGAGCCTCGGATCCTGGAAGAGGATCGATCCCCCAGCGGACGTGAATCCCGTGTTCCCCGCGAAGGGGATCCCCTTCCCCGGCCCGACCATGACGAATGCCCCCGCCAAGGGGGCTCGGTCGCGCGCGTCGACCACAATCACGTCGAGCGTGGCCGATCTCAGCTCCGCCGGCGGTAGAGCGATCAGGGCGGCCAGCAGCAGAATCCTCCGATAGCGGTTCGCGTTCGTCATCTGTTTGGTCCTCCGTTGGGCGGCCGCCAGGCGCGATTGGCGCAATCAGGGTGCCCTATTGCTTGCGGCAAGCATACGCGCGAGCCGGCGTGAATTCCAGGGGAGCGCTCCGGCGCGGACGCGCAAGGCCGAGCGTCTCAGATGCAATCTGACCGCCCTAGCCGGACTGGGGCTTGCGGGCAATCAGGTGCGCGAAGGAGCGATGCTCTCCCCTGCGGGGGCTGAAGATGATCGACTCGCCGTACTCGAGCAGGTTCCAGTCCCGGTAGAGGAACTTGAGCTCCCTCGGCTCGAGGTGATAGACATCGGCATCCCTCTTCCAGTCGGCCATCTCGCGCGTGAACATGCCGATCGCGTTCCAGCCGCCGGGGCGGGTCCGTTGGCGAATCCTCCCCAGCACGTCCAAGGCCGCGGGCCCGACGAACTGGATCGAGTTGTTGGCGAAGACCACGTCGTATTCGGCGTCCATGGCGAAGGAAGCCAGGTCCTCGAGCAGGATCGGGCAGCGGTAGCCGGCCCCGGCGACGCTCTCCCGCGCCCGTTCGACGGCTGTCGGAGAGCCCTCCACTCCGTCGACATCGAAGCCGAGCGACGCGAAGAAGAGAACGTCGCGGCCCTCGCCGCATCCCAGGTCGAGCAGGCGTCCCGCCGTGGGGATCTTCATCGATCGATAGAAGTGCAGCACCCTGCGGGCCAAGCTGCTCGGTTCGCTTCCGAAGAACCACCCCGCCTCGTGGCCGGCGTACGACTCCTCCCAGAAGGAGACGCCTCTCGGCAGGGGCCGGTCCCGCGGATCGCCGCCTGAACTCATGGCCGCTCGTCGTAGAAGATCTGGCGGCTCGGCTTCATGGAGCCGTCGTTCCTCCGAAGCCCCGAGGCGCCCATGAGGGCGCGGAACCGGGCTTGCTCCGCGGGATCGCCGGGGTAGCGGCGCCGGGCCAGCGAATCGCTCAACTCCGAGTTCGCGTCGTGGAGCGGGGCCCAGCAGAAGAGGCTGAGCGTGCCGGGGCGCTGCCTCAACCAGGTCGCGATCGCGGAGGCGAAAGCTGCTTGATCCTGCTCCTCCGTGGCGCCGAAGAGGCCCGTAGACGGAAACCCCGTTTCGAGGATTGCGAAGGGTCGATCGCTCCACGGCGCGATCGCCGCCGTCACCTCCGCAACAGACCGGCCCGGGTCAGCGTCTCCGCCAACCGTATCCGCGGCGAAGACAGAGAGACCCAGCAGATCGAGGGAGCCGCGAAGGGAACGGACGAAATCGGCCTGCCCATTCTCGCTCACGATCGATGGGGTAATCAGCGTCCCGACCTTGGCGCCGGGGAAGATCTGCCGCGTCGAGTCGGCGATCTCGGCAAGAAAGAGACGTAACGCCTCCGCCTCGTCCTCGTGGGAGGCGGCGTAGCGGTCGGCGCCCTCTCCGAGCCAGAGATACCCGACGGTTCCCTGCGAACGACGCGCCAGTTCCCTGAGGAAGCGGACCAGCTCCCACTTGAGGTCCTGATCTTCCCAGCCGGGGAACTCGGGGCGGAACCACTCCGGGATGTCAGCCTCTCCCCCATGGACAATCTCGAGGACGACGGAGAGCGTGGTCCCCTCCTCGAGAGCGCGCCGGACGTGGCTTGCGAACGCCCCCCACCGCCTCAGCACCGGCCCACTCGCTACTCCGGACCAGGAAAGCGAGAGATGAGCGACGGAGAAGCGGTCCGCCCCCAGATGCTGGTAGGCGTCGGCGAGAAGGTGGTCCGCCTCCATCGAGACGCGCGGGGTCAGCAGCGAGCCGTAGACCAGAGGGCCCGGCGGCTGCGGCCGAAGAGAATCGGAATCATCCGAGCAGGACAGCGCGAGCAGGCAGACCGCGGCGACCAGGAAACCGAGGATCCCACGCGAGACTCGCATACGCCTCCTTCCCCCCGGACCGGCGCAAGCTCCGTTTGCAATTCCACGAGAGCGCTCCGAGAATGTCAAGGTGCGGTATGACAGGATGCGCGGTTCAATTCGATCGCTGACTGCGTCGGCGGGCGCGCGGGTGATCCGCTCCGCCGCGCGGACTCGGATCGTACTCGCGATGATTCTCGCGGCGATCGCCTCCGCCGGTCCGCCGACACCATCGAGGGGGCAATCCCCTTCCGGACCGCCGTCGGCCATGATGACGATTCCCTTGCCGGAGCCGCTCTTCTGGGACCCCGTGGGATCAACGGGAGACTACGCGATCGTCGACCAGGAGTCGTGGCTCTTCCTCCTGCGGCCTCGCACGGGACGCGTGATCGCGCGACTGCGCCCCCTGCGGATGGGGGAAGCGGGCCCTCTGGATCAAGGTCTCGGCGAGGCGCGACCGCCGGCGCGCCCCCTCTTGAGCTCTCCCCCCGGGTGGCCGTTTCGCCCGGGAGATGAGATCCCCGGGACGCCGGCCGTGGGAGATCTCGACGCCGACGGGAGTCCCGAGATCGTCTTCGCCACGCGATCGGGATGGGTCTGGGCGGTAGGCCGCAACGGACTTCCACACGCCGGATGGCCGCTCTTCCTGGGAGAGGAATGCGTCGGCAGCGTTGCGCTCGGGGATCTGGAGGGAGACGGAGATCCGGAGGTCCTGGTCGGGGATCGTCGCGGTCGCGTCCACGCGATTCGCCCGAGCGGAGCTTCCGCCGCGGGCTGGCCCGCGGAGTTCCCCGGCGCGCCTGAGATCCCAGGAATCGAGTCGGCCGTCGCCTGCGCCGACCTCGATCGGGACAGGAAGACGGAGGTTGTGGCCTGCCAGGGCGAGGGGCGTGTCTGCGTCTTCGGTTTCGACGGCCGGATCAGGGCGGGCTGGCCCGTCGCGATCGCCGGAGCGGACGATCCGCCGAACGCGGGCACAGTCTTCGCGCGACCCGCCGTCGGGGATCTCGACGGCGACGGCCGGCAGGACATCGTCGTCGCCGCGAACAACTATCGCGTCCATGCCTGGGACATGACCGGGCGCCCCCTTCCCGGATGGCCGAGGCTGCTTCAAAACCGCGCGCGCGCCGGCTATGCCGATCCAACGCTCGTAGACCTCGACGGCGACGGGCAGTTGGATGTTCTCGTGGCTACCGATACCGGCTTCCGCGGCCCCGCGAGGATCTACGCGCTCGACGCCGGCGGGCGCGATCTGCGCGGCTGGCCCGTCGACCTTCCCGAGCGATGCAACGCCGGCATCGCCGTGGCCGATCTCGACGCCGATCAGAGGCTCGATGTCATCGCGGCCACAGTCGGCGAGGAAGGTTGGATCCTCGCATGGGACGCGCGCGGCAGGCGTCGCGACGGGTTTCCCCTGAGGCTCGCCGAGGTCTCGGTCAATGCCTCCCCTGTCATCGCCGACGCCGACGGCGACGGCAAGCTCGACATCCTGGTGTCGGCCCTCCGGACAGGATTCGAGCCGACGACGGTCGTGATCGCCCTCGACGCCGGGGGGAATCCCCTCCCACGATTCCCCCTCTGGCTGGAGGGGTCCGAGGTCGTGGCCGGAGGAGGATGCGTGGCCGACATAGACGGCGACGGGTTGCTCGAGTTCCTGCTCGGCACCGAGGTCCAAGGCATGCTGTTCGCATGGGACCTGATGGGGACGGCGCGCGAGTCGAGCGCCCCCTGGCCGCGCCCCGGCTTCGACTGCGCGAACACGTGCCGCTATCGCCCCCCCGGCGCCCACGCGCCCGTCGCCGCGACCGGCATCGAGCCGGTCCCGCCGGAGATCGCGGGGCCTCCTCCCGATTACCCCTTCTCGCCGCTGTCCGCCGTCTCGTTCCTCCTCGAGGCCCTAGGCCGCGCCCGTCTCACGATCCTGAACGTCCAGGGTCAGGAGGTCAGGCTTCTCCTAGATCACGTCCTCCCCACCGGCTCCTACACGATCGCGTGGGACGGCGACGACGATCGCGGCGAGGCGCAAGATCCCGGCGTCTACTTCTACGAGCTCGAGATTCCAGGCCGGAGCGTCAGAGGGCAGATCATCCTGATTCGATGACGGGCCCCGGCGCGGGCACAGTCATGAGATCGCGGTTCTCATCGGATCCCGGCTCGCGCCGGCACCGTCATGAGGCCGCGGTTCCCGGTTGGATCCCGGTTTGGGAGCTTGTATCCTCAAATGGCTGCTGCCGGATCCGACGCGTGGCCGCGGCCACTGGACCTCGGACGATCCGGCGGGGAAAGGAAGTCATGACAGGCGACGGGCGCCATTCCGGGCGCGAGGAGTCGATCCGCAAACTGCTGCGCACGATCGACGAGAACCGCGTCGAGCAGGTCGATCTCAAGTTCGTGAGCCTTCTCGGCCGCTGGCATCATGTGACGCTCCCCGTGGGAAGGCTGGACGCCTCCCTCTTCGAGTCGGGACTCGGCTTCGACGGATCGAGCGTGGCCGGATACGACAAGGGTCACACGAGCGACATGACCATGATCCCGGATCCGGACACCGGGATGCTCGATCCCTTCTGGGACCGCCCGACGATGAGCCTGATCTGCGACATCTATCGGATGGACGGCCAGCCGTATCGGCGCGACCCGCGGGGCGTGGCCGTGCGCGCGGAGGAGTTCCTCCGTTCCACAGGGATCGCGGACGCCGCGATGATGAGTCCCGAGTTCGAATTCTATCTATTCGACTCGGTGCGCCATCGCTGCGCCGTGGAGGCCTGCTCCTACGAGATCGACTCCGAGGAAGCGGAGTGGAACAGCGACAGATCCGACCTGCGCGGCACGCCGCTCCCCCTGCGGGGCGGATACCATGCCCTCCCGCCTCAGGATCGTCTCTACCTCTTGCGTTCCGAGATGGTCCGTCTGATCGAGGCGTGCGGCATCCCCGTGAAGTACCACCATCATGAGGGAGGCGGATCGGGGCAGGCCGAGATCGAGATCCTCTTCTATCCCCTTCTGCGCGCGGGCGACATCACGATGACGATCAAGTACATGATCCGCATGGCCGCCGACCGGGCGGGCAAAACCGCGACCTTCATGCCCAAGCCGCTCTGGAATGCGGCCGGCAACGGCATGCACATCCATCAGCACCTCTTCCTCCGGGGCCGGCCTCTCTTCTGGGACGAGAAGGGATGGGCCTCGCTGAGCGAGCTGGCCCTCTATTACATCGGAGGGCTGCTGCATCACTCCCCCGCCCTGCTGGGCCTCACGAATCCCAGCACGAACTCCTACAAGCGGCTCGTCCCCGGCTTCGAAGCTCCCGTGAACAGGATCTACGGGCTCGCGAACCGGAGCGCGGCCATCCGGATTCCGGCCGCCGGCAACACGCCCGAGACGAAGCGGATGGAGTTCCGCCCGCCGGACGCGACCTGCAACATCTACCTCTCGATGGCGGGGATGATGATGGCGGGGCTCGACGGGATCCGCAACAGGATCGACCCGCGGGAGGCCGGCTACGGCCCTTATGACCAGAAGCTCGCCGAGATCCCCGAGTCCCAGCGCAAGAAGCTGAAGACCCTCCCGCTCTCCCTCAGGGCTGCGCTCGACGCGCTCGAGAAGGACCACGCCTTCCTGTTGGAGGGGGGCGTCTTCGATGAGGATCTGATCGAGGGGTGGATCGAGCTGAAGCGCAAGGAGCTGGCCGACGTTCAGACGAGGCCTCACCCGCGGGAGATCGCCCTCTACTTCGACACATGATCCGGGCGGCGGCCCGGCCGTCATGCGGCGCTCCGGCGCCCCCGCCCGCGCTGCTCTGCGGCCGGGCGACCCCTTGCGGCCGGGGGCGGCGCCGCGAGAGATGCGGTTGCAGACTGCCAGGCGGCGGCCCTAGACTTCCTGCGGATCCCGCTCCGGGATCCTTCGGTTTCATAGTGGGGAATCTCTCTGACGGAGAGAGGGAGGGGATTGATGGGATTGGCAGACAAGAAGGCGGATCTGGCGGGACCGGGAATCAGCACCTACGAGGAGGTCGAGAAGATCCTCCCGACCGATTACAAGCCGCTCCTTCCGCCCAAGGAGAGGGCGAAGGCGGTCCACGCGATCAAGAGCTACATCGAGGAAAACCTCTGCAAGGAACTGAACCTGATGATGGTCCCGGTTCCTCTGATCGTGGACCGCGAGAGCGGCGTGAACGACTATCTGGACCGAGACGGGTCCCGCACGCCGATCGAGTTCCCCTGCGGGCTCGGCCTCGACAAGCCGATCCAGGCGCAGGTCGTCCAGGCGGCGACGAAGTGGAAGAGGATGGCCCTGAAGGAGTTCAACTGCAACGTCGGCGAGGGGATCTGCACCGACATGAGGGCCGTCCGCAAGGACTACTTCCTCGATCATGATCACAGCTCCTACGTGGATCAGTGGGACTGGGAGAAGGCGATCACGGCGGACCAGCGGAACCTGGAAACCCTCAAGGACACCGTCCGCAGGATCTGGAAGGTGATCGTCGGGGCCAACAAGCGGGCCCAGGAGATGTACCCGGAGCTCAAGTCGAGCAAGCACCCGCCGATCCCCGAGGAACTCCATTTCGTCCATGCCGAGGAGATGCTCGAGCGCTACCCCGACCTGCCGCGCAAGCAGCGCGAGTCGCGCTACATCCAGGAGGTCGCCCCCGCGATCTTCATCATCGGGATCGGCTGGGTCCTGCAGGACGGCTATCCGCACGAGATGCGCGCGGCCGACTACGACGACTGGGTCACGGAGACCGAACCCAAGCCCGGGAAGAAGATGCACGGGCTAAACGGCGACATCCTGGTCTGGAACCCCGTGACGCGCCGCCGCCACGAGCTGACCTCGATGGGCGTGCGCGTGACGAAGGAGACCCTGGTGAAGCAGCTCGAGATCTCGGGGCAGATGGACTTCCTGAAGCTCCCCTACCACCAGGCGATCATGAACGACAAGATCCCGCTCTCGATCGGAGGCGGAATCGGCCAGTCGCGGACTTACATGTATCTTCTGCGGACCGCCCATCTGGGCGAGGTCAGCGTCACTGTGTGGCCGAAGCAGCTCAAGGAGATCTGCGCCAAGAAGAACATCCGCGTTCTGGAGTAGAGGCAGTCGGCGCCGGAGCCGCCGGTCAGGGCTCCGGAGCGGGCAGGATGAGACGACGCCGTCGCGGAGACCCGCGACGGCGTCTCTCTTCAGATGAAGATTCGAGGCAGTGGCTACTACTTCTTCTTCGCTGCCTTCTTCTTCGCCTTCGGCGCCGCCTTCTTCGCGGCGGGCGCGGCCTTCTTCATTCCGGATCCGCACTTGGCCATGATGGCTCCTCCCTCTGCTGTCGGTTGAATCCTAACCGAGACGATTCCCGGCCATGAACGGCGGCCATCTTCGCCGCGCGGGCGATAGATCGCAAGGGGGAATCGTCCGGAGGATGCGAATTCAGGCTGCCGGAGCCCACCGGGTACACCGGACCCTCCTCATCCGGAGCGCCGTCACGGCCCGCACAGGCCGGACCGAGCGGATGCGCCAGGCGAGCGTCTCAGCTGCAACCAAACCGCCCTAGCGAGACAGCGCCTTGAGCTTTCCCCACGAGATGCTCCGCACGTGGGGCAGGCTGCAGGGGCTGGGGTCGCAAGTGCTCCCGACGCCCATGAAGGCCGCGGAGCACTCGTTTCCGGGCAGGGTGACGCACGTCCCGTCCTCGAAGCAGCAGGCTCCGGAACGGAGTTCTGCGCACGCCCCGAGATCGCAGACCTCCCCTGCCCCGAGGAAGGCCCGCCCGAAGTACCTGCATTCGGATTCCACGGCGTAGACGCAACCACCGTTCGCCAGGCAGCAGGCACCGTAGTCCCGTTCCCATTCGTATGGGTGCCGACACCACCATCCTGGACCCATGGGGTCGTCGCTGCAGGGCAGCCCTGCGCCACTCCAGAAGGAGCCGATCATCAGGCCGTAGTACTCGATCTTGATGTTGTCCCACCGCGCGTCGTCGTAGCAGTCGGCCTCGGTCGTCACCACACAACGGCGTCTCGTATCAGCGAGCCAGTAGCAGCACGCGCCGCAGGGCATCTCGCAGGTCGTGCCGTCCCCCTGGTAGATGCCGTGGCTCTCCTCGCAGACATCCTGATAGGCGACAATTGTGCAGCTCGCGTCGGGGAGGCAGCATGCTCCGGGCAGCGGAGGCGCCGGGCAGTCGTTCGCGCCCGGCTGGTGCCAGCGCACGACTCCAAAGCGCGCGCAATCGTCCGTGATCGGGGGCCTGTGATCATCGACGAAGGCGGCATACCCTCCGGTGGGATTGGCCGCAGCGCCGAAGTAGCTGCCCGCGGTGCCCCCATCGATCCGGAACACATAGAAGGGGAAAACCCGATCGATGATCGGCTCGGCCCAGCCGACCGTGCAGCCGAACCCGGTCAGGGGCCATCCCGAATCGTAGATCTCCACCGGCGGATTCCCGATGACGTCGTTGGTGCATGGCCTGAAGGCACTGTCAGGATCAAGGTTGGCCAGGTCGTAGTCGATCCCGAAGTAGACTGCCGTCACGGCCGGCTCGGCCGATTCGTGGAAAGCGGCGAGGAGCCAGACGACCGTCCCCAGGTGCCTGCTCGTGCTCGTGGAGGCTTCCCCGCAAGAAGCGGGGAGGCCGACGGAAGGCGCGCACGCGGTGGCCCGGCAGTACTCGTAGGCGTCATTGGCGTGGACGATGATCGCGCCCCCGTTGTTCCTCCCAGCGTGGGCGGCGCCGGACCAGAGGAGAAGCAGGCCCGCTGCAAGAGCCGAGGAGCTCATGGCTCAATCCCCCTTCCGAACGGGGCTCCCCGAGGTCGCCGCTGCGGGAGTTCGGGCACCATGGCACGGGAGCGGCGGCGGCCCTCCGCGGCGATTCTATCGACGGGTGATGGCCGCCTGCAAGGGGTCGGGGCGCAACATCCCAGGCGCGCCAACCGTAGGAAGGGCGTGTCCCGCCGGCCGGCCGCGCCGAGAGCGTTCCGGGATCGCTCGGCCCGGCAGCGCGCCCGGGATCTCAAAGGAGGCCAAAGCCATGTCGATAAGCCGCCTCGCGCCCGCCCTCTTATTCCTGTTCGCTTTGCTCCTGGGGATATCTTCTCCGGGGGTTGCGGATGAGGGCGCCCCGCTGGATCTGCAGTACCGCTACTCCCTCGACACGGAGAAGCTCCTGATCGCGAACCTCGCAGGAACGGTCCATCTCGAGGGGCACGACGGAGCCGCCTTCGAGATCGAAGGGACGATCCATGGCAAGGACGCGAAGCCGGGGATCCTGCGCGCGGAGATCAGCGAGGGGGGAGGGTCCGCCCGACTCGCCATCCGCTATCCGGTGGACGGTCAGAGGAAGTTCATCTACCCGCCGATGGGCAGATCGTCTAAGACCCGTCTCACAGTCCCCCTCGCGAAAGAGAAGGAGGACTGGCTCTCCTGGGTCCTGCCCGGAAAGGGGCGCGACCGAGTGGAGATCGCCGGAAGCGGCCGCGGGATGGAGATCTGGTCGGACATCAAGATCAAGGTCCCCCGAGACCGATTCGCGGGCGTCCACATCGGAGTCGGAGAGATCGTCGCAGAGTCCGTGCAGGCCAACTTGCTTCTCGACACGCAAAGCGGCTCGGTCAGGTCCAGAGGCATCGACGGAGAGCTTCAGGTCGACACGGGAAGCGGGGATGTCGAGGCGCTCGATGTCGCCGGGGATCTCCACATCGACACCGGCAGCGGTGAGGTCCGGATCGCCTCCTGCTCCGGCTCGACGGTCTTTGTCGACACCGGGAGCGGCGACGTCGAGGTGGAGGATGCGGACTGCAGGAGCCTCCGGATCGACACCGGCAGCGGAGACGTGCGCGCCGTCTCGATCCGATCGGACGAGGCGAGCATCGACACCGGCAGCGGCGATGTCGAGGTCTCCTTCGAGCGGCTCGGGGCGGGACCGATCCGGGTCGACACGGGAAGCGGCGGCGTCGACCTCGAGCTGCCCGAGGATCCATCTGTCGACCTCGTCGCCGACACGGGGAGCGGCGGCATCCGATGCGATGTGTCGAACGCGAGGATCCGCCGCGACGGACGGGGCGAACTCAGGCTGACGGTCGGCGGCGGCGAGGCCAAGGTCCGTCTCGACACGGGAAGCGGGTCGATCCGGATCTCGCAGCGGCCCTGACGGCCCGCCTCCGCGGTTGACCGAGCGCCCTGGCTACGAGCGCTCGGGGGAGTCGGCTCCGGCCGCCTGCATGCGGCTCCACAGCGCTTCACGGGCGGTCGAGATCTCCTGATCGAACCACCGGCCGAATCTCGCTTCCAGCGCATCGAGGAAGATCGTGCTTTGCGGACTCAGCCTCTCGTCGAGATCTCTAGGCTCGGGGTCGACCGGCCGCATGGGCAACAGACTGGGATCCCAGATCCCCTCGCCATCCGCTCCATTGACCGTGACGCCCCGGTAGATCGGCGCGACGCGTAGGATCTCGGCGGTCACTTCCTCCACACCGGCATACTTCATCTTGAA
>VGJL01000015.1 GCA_016867495.1 Candidatus Eisenbacteria bacterium
GTCCCGGGCACTCGTTGACGGCTCAAGCTGGGCGTTGAACTTCAACGCCTTCGCGCGGGATCCGGAACAAGAGGGAGAGCTTCGGCACCTCTTCTTCATGCCGAAGCAGGCGTAGGGACGAAGGCGGGGCCTTGACGGAACCGGAGATCCTTCTCTTCATGGGGTTGAACGGCTCGACGATGTTGATGCGACGGGGCTCGAAGTGACCCGAAGTGAACGACGAAGTAGGTCCTGAGGGCCTGCGGTTTCGCTCCCATTACTGGGACGATCGCGAGGCCAAGGAGGAGTTCAAGACCTTCCTGCTCGCGATCCACGGCCTCGATCTGTCCCTGTGGGAACGACGAGGCTTCTGGGACGACCTGTACGTTCCCTACTCCCTCTTCGATGGAAAGCGAATCGTCTCCAGCGTCTGTCTCTACACGATGGAGATGGTGATCGGCGGCAAGAGACGCCGACTGGCCCAGTTCTCCGGCGTCGGAACGCTTTTCTCCCACAGACGGCGGGGCTTGGGGAAGTGGTTGACGCTGCGAGCCATCGAACGGGGCAAGACGACGCACGACGGCTTCTTCCTCTTCGCGACCGAAGCGGCGCTTGTGTTCTACGGGGTCTGCGGCTTCAGGCCGGCGGATGAGCGCGCGGAGGTCGTGTCCGTAGAATGCCGTCCATCGAAGCGGACCCCGCGCCGGCTCGACCTCGATCTCGATCAGGATCTCCGGATGCTCTACGAGCTCGCCCGCGCGAGGAGCCCTGTGTCCGACTTGCTTGGCACGCTCAATCCGAAGCTCCTCATGTTCCACGCGCTGTACGGGCTCAGAGGAGACGCCTACCACATTCCCGATCTGGACGCGGTCGTCCTCTGCCGGGTCGATGGTCGCCGCCTCGTTCTCTTCGATGTCATTGGCGAGCGTGTTCCGAGCTTCGCGGAGATTCATCCCCATCTGAGCCATGACCCTCACGACGAGGTCATGTTCCGCTTCATGCCCGACAAGATGCGGATCCGCCCTGAGCGAGCGGAGCCGCTCTCCGAGAACCATCTCCACTTGTTGCCCCCTTTGGAACTTCCCCGACCCGGCTGCCCATTCCCGTTCGTCGCGCAGGCGTGACGGCCTGCTCCTCCCGGGCGCGTAGGCGACGGTCCGATGCCATCTTGGCCGTTTGCGGCCGCCGCGGTCCCTTCCCGCCGCCGCCGCCGTGTTGACCCGCATTCGCCGCATGTGGTTTCATTGAGCTTCTGGCCATCGAACGGGCACGGGCGCGCAAGGCGCCCGCGGGAAGGCGGGCAAGGGGCATGGAAAGCGTCATCGGCATCCGCAGAGAAGACAAGAACGACTGGGAGAGGAGGACGCCTCTGATCCCCAGCGATGTCCGGACCCTCGTGAACGAGGGCATTCGCGTCATCGTCCAGCCCTCCCGCATTCGGGTCTTCAGCGACGAAGAGTACGCCCGCGCGGGCGCGGTCGTGCAGGAGTCGCTCTCGCCCTGCCGCGTCGTCTTCGCCGTCAAGGAGATTCCAACCGGGCTGATCGAGGAGAAGAAGGCCTACGTCTTCTTCTCCCACGTCGTGAAGGGGCAGAAGCACAACATGCCGATGCTGCAGAGACTGCTCGATCTCAAGTGCAGTCTCATCGACTATGAGAAGGTGACGGACAACGACGGCAAGCGCCTGATCTTCTTCGGAACCCAGGCCGGACACGCCGGGACGATCGATACCCTCCACGCGCTTGGGCGACGCCTCGAAACCGAAGGGCTGCCATCCCCCTTCTCGGCGATCCGGATGGCTCACGCCTACTCGACCTTCGTGGAAGCGAAGGAAGCGATCGGCGAGGTCGGGAGCAGGATCGAAAGAGATGGACTCCCCGCCGCGATCTCCCCGCTCGTCATAGGGGTCGTCGGGTACGGCCATGTCGGGACTGGAGTTCTCGATGTGCTCGACTGCTTGCCGCTCGAGACCATAGCGCCGCGCGATCTCACCGCCTTGGATCTCTCGGGGCTCTCGAATCGCAAGATCTACAGAGTCCTCTTCAAGGAAGAGGACATGGTGGAGCCTGTGGAGCCGGGCGGCGTCTTCGAGCTGTACGATTACTACGCGAGGCCGGAGCGTTACAGGGGGATCTTCGCGCGTTATCTGCCGAGATTGAGCGTACTGGTGAACGCTGCCTACTGGGACAAACGCTACCCCAGGGTCATCACCCGCGAAGACGCCAGGAGACTCTACGGCGGCAAGGAGCCGCCGATGCTGCGCGTGATCGGAGACATCAGTTGCGATATCGATGGCGGAGTCGAGTTCACCGTGAAGGAGACAACGCCCGACCATCCGACCTTCGTCTACCTGCCGGCGGAGAACAAGATCGCGGATGGAGTTGAGGGGCGGGGGCCTGTAGTGATGTCGATCGACAATCTCCCATGCGAGCTGCCGCGCGAGGCCTCGGAGTTCTTCAGCAAGGTGCTCCTGCCCTTCGTGGAGTCGATCACTCACGCGGACCTGTCGAAGCCGTTCGAAGCCGACGGCCTGCCGGATGAGATCCAGAGGGCCGTGATCGCATATCACGGGGAGCTTGCCCCCGCCTTTGGCTACTTGAAGGGACACCTGTCCGGAAAGGAGACCTCCCGATGAAGAAGGTGCTAGTGCTCGGCGCGGGGCTCGTCGCGAAGCCGTTGGTCCGCTATCTGCTCGACCTCCCGGATTACCAGGTCATCGTGGCCACACGGACCGTGAGCAAGGCCCAGGATCTCATCTCCGGGCATCCGCGCGGCGTGGCGACCTCTCTGCTGGTCGACGACAGCGAGGGTCTCGAGAAGATGATCCGTGACGCGGATCTCGTGGTGAGCCTCGTTCCCTATACCTACCACGTCTCCATCGCGAAGATCTGCCTGAAGCACAAGAAGCATCTCATGACGACCTCCTATATCAGCGCGGCGATGCGGGAGCTTGACGGGCAGGCGAAGGCGGCCGGACTCGTCTTCATGAACGAGCTGGGCCTCGATCCGGGGATCGATCACATGTCCGCGATGAAGATCATCGACGAGGTCAAGAAAGGCGGAGGCGCCATCACGGGGTTCAAGTCCTACTGCGGCGGACTGCCCGCGCCGGAGGCCAACACGAATCCGTTCGGATACAAGTTCTCATGGAGCCCCAGGGGAGTGGTGATGGCCGGGCGCAACGAGGCCCACTTCCTCGATGACGGCAAGCGCGTCGACATCCCCGGCCCGGAGCTGTTCGACCATCACTGGAAGGTCGATGTCCCCGGTGTGGCGGTCTTCGAGGGCTACCCCAATCGCGACTCGTTCCCGTACATCGAGGTCTACGGAGTCCAGGGGACGCGGACGATGTTCCGTGGCACGCTCCGCAATGAGGGATGGTGCCGCGCCTGGAAGAAGATCGCCGACATGGGATACCTGAGCGAGGCGAAGCTCGATCCCGCCGGCCTCACCTACGGCGCGCTCACCGCGAAGCTCATCAGGAGCAAGGGCGCCGACGTCAAGAGCGAGACGGCGGCCTTCTGCGGCGTGCCGGTCGATTCCGATATCATCTCGCGGCTCGCGTGGCTGGGGCTGTTCGGGAGCGTGCCTGTCGCGCCGGGCAAGGACAACGCGATGGACATCCTCTGCGCGCGGCTCATCGAGAAGCTGAGCTACGAGCCGGGCGAGCGGGACATGATCGTCCTCTTCCACGAGTTCACCGCGGAGTACCCCGGAGGAAAGGCGCAGAGGATCACATCGACCCTGCTGGACTTCGGAATCCCGAATGGCGATTCGGCGATGTCCCGCACCGTCAGTCTTCCCGCGGCGATCGGAACGAAGCTCATCCTCGAGGGGAAGATCGCGCGTCCGGGGGTGCATGCCCCGACCCACTCGGAGGTCTATCTCCCGGTCCTGGCGGAGCTCGAGTCCCTCGGCGTCACATGCAAGGAAGAGTGGGGGCCGAAGGGCTGAGCATGGTCCCCGCCGCGGCGACAAGGTACCGCATAGGGCTCCTCTTCGGAGGGCGGTCGCCAGAGCACGAGATCTCCATCACGACGGCGGCGTCGATCGCGAAGGAGGCGGATCCCACGAGGATCGACGTCGTGCCCATCTACATCTCCCGCGAGGGGCGATGGCTCAGGCTGGCCGGCAGTGGGCCGCTCGCCCTTCTCGCGGGGCGTCTTGCGACCGAGCAGGACATCGCCGACCTGAAGCGGCAGGAAGTGATCCTGAGCGGCGCCGACCGGGCCTCTCTGGTGTCGGTCGAGGATCGACGGGCGGATCCGGAGCGGATCGATGCGCTCTTCCCGGCCCTGCACGGGCAGGGTGGAGAGGATGGGAGCGTGCAGGGCCTCGCCCGCCTCGCCGATCTGCCATGCGTGGGGGCGGGGATCCTGGGCAGCGCTCTCGGGATGGACAAGGTTTCGATGAAGCGGATCGCGGCGTCGGAAGGGATTCCGGTTCCTTCGTTCGTGGGATTCACGCGCGAGGAATGGGCAGGCAAGTCAGCCGCGATCCGCGATGCCATATGGGGCAAGCTCCAGCCCCCGGTCTTCGTGAAGCCCTCCGGGGCAGGCTCGTCGGTGGGAATAACGAAGGTCGGGCGGCCGTCGGATCTCGACGATGCGGTGCGCGAAGCCGGCCGCTATGACTATCGCCTGATCGTCGAGCAGGGAATCGACGGGCGCGAGATGGAAGTGGGTCTTCTCGGGAACGACGAGCCCGAGGCATCGGTCGTGGGGGAGATCATCCCCTCGCGGGAGTTCTACGACTACCGCGACAAGTACTACGAGGAGGCGAGCCGCGTCGTCATCCCCGCCGACATTCCGCGCGAGATCGCCGACCGGATCCGCGGCCACGCGATCGCAGCGTTCCGTGCGCTCGATCTGTCGGGGATGGCCCGCGCCGACTTCCTGCTCGAGCGGGAAACGGGAGCGATCTACTTCAACGAGGTGAACACGATTCCCGGCTTCACGCCGATCAGCATGTACCCGATGCTGTGGCGCGCATCCGGCGTCACTTATCGCGACCTGATCACGCGTCTCGTGGAGCTAGCCGTCGGGCGACACCGGAGCACGCGCGTGGAGGCGAAACCGCCTCCTCCGCGGTGAGGTTGGGACGGCTCCTAACGCAATCTCCTCCAGCCCAACTTCGCCAGTTCGAGGGGTCGTTTTGAGGTTTTGCAACGACTTACGGGCTCAAGTTGGCACTACATTCTGCTGAGTGTCGGCGGGATCTTCAGTCGCTCCGGCAATCTCAAACCCAGGCGGTCCAGCAGGACCGCCTGAGCTTTCTCGGGTCGCACGACGCAGCGGATGCGCAGCTCGCGCCCGGAGGAGTCAGCGAGGGGGACGACGACGTCTGTGCTTTGGATACGAGCGAGTTCATCGAGAATCGTGCGAGGGCTTTACCGAGCCCGGCGCGGCACTGCCATTGCTCCAGTGTCTTCCAGAGCACATAGGCGAGGAAGCAGACGAGGATGTGTGCCTGCACGCGCTCGGGCTTCTGGTGCCAGATGGGACGAAGCGAGAGATCGCTCTTGTGGATACGGAAAGCAGCCTCGGCGTCGGTCAGCTGGATGTAGGTCGACCAGAGCGTCTCGGGAGTCCAGTCACTGATATTGGTGCGCAGGATGTAGCAGCCCTCGCTGGAGCGAGCCCATTCCTCCCACTCGGCGTGCACGGTCCAGGCAAGTCGAAGCTTGGAAGAGCGCGAAGAATCTTTGAGCAAACGGATCTGGTTGCGGCCGGCGGCTCGGGAGTTTCTCTCCAACAACCGGCCGATCTGGCGTCCGATCATCTCCCGATCGAGAGGGCTTCGGGCGCGCTCGATGCGGCGCGCCAAGGAGTCGAGCCCGGCATCGATGCCGGCGATGAAGCGCTCGTGCATCGCCCGCTCTTTCTCGCGGCGCTCCGCTGAGCGGCACAGAAGAAAGGTCTCCGATCCATCGGGGCCGGGGCAGAGCTTGACCTCGATCCCCTCACGCACCGTCGTCCAGTCGCGGGCCTCGGCGATCTGGCGGCTCCACTTCTTGACGTCTCCTCGGTGAGTCCCGATGAGGTAGCGCCGGCCGCTCTGCTGGAGCCAGGCGATATTCTCGGCACTGGTCATCCCGCGGTCCATGACCCAGATCCTCTGCGCCAGGCCGTAGCGCGACTCCATCGCCGCCACGATCTCCTCGACGGTCGTGACATCAACGCGATTGCCGGGAAAGGCCTCGTAACCCAGGGGGATCCCCTCGCGCGTGACGACCAGAGCGATGCAGACCTGCTTGCAATCGGGACGGTGATCGCGGCTGTAGCCGCGCTGCGCCAGAGGGTTCGCCTCGGCCAACCCCTCGAAGTATGTGCTCGTCACATCGTAAAGCAGCAGGTCGTACTCGACTCCGAAGAGCTCCCCGAGTCGCTGCACGAGGTGTTGCTCGATCGCCCTCTTGTGCGGCAGCAGATGATCCAGAGCCCGGTAGAGCCGATGATCGTCGAGCTTCTCAGCCGGCAACCCCAGCAAGTCCTCGAGAGCCGTCTTCCGGTACCAATCCTCCGCAATGTGCAGCTCGCTTGACGGCTCGCACAACCGGGCGATCACCAGCACCTCGGCCATCGCAGACCACGGGATCGCTTCCCGCCCTTCCGGTAAGAGCCCCGCACAGATCTCCTCCAGCCGAAGGGCCCGCCACAGCGTCCACCCCAACCACACGTCACCGAAGGCGCGGCCTCTCTCCAGACGGATCTTGTTCAGACGAACCGGGACCGGCGCCTCGTCTCTGCCGCCATCCTCGAAAAGCTCGCGCTGGTCGCCGCGACCCGTGATCGTCCGAGCCAGCGCACGCGCCTTCGCGCGTCCCTGAGCATCCAGCTCCCCCAGCTGCGCCACCGTCTCCTGGACAACCTTGCCGTTGCGCCGCACGGAACGGACCAGACGCCAGTAGACGTGCCGCTTGCCGTCCTTGCGAACTGTCGAATGCCGAAGATACAAGACGGACTCCCTTCGCCGTGTTTATCGCAAGCCGGAGGAACTCCTTGCAAGAGGGTAGGTTGGCACTACATGGCGTTTCTGGAGTCGGTGAATTGAAATCAAAGAACTTACACCGCCAAACCGACTGAAAAAAAATCCGGCAGCACCACGAACTGGCGAAGTTAGGCTAGAGCCTCGCGCGCGGGAGACGATCTACCGCGCGGGCGGCTCGACCCACTCCCGCCACATCGGCGGAACCGATGGCTTCACGTCTGTTGTCGCCGTCCCTCGATTGAACACGAAGTGGAAAACCATCGAGCAGGGCACGCCGACGCCCATCTCTCCTCCGGGCGACATCGAGGTCCGGTAGACCGCCAGGAGGGCCGCTCGGTCGACATCCTGATTCCCGCTCCCCTTCAGACGGTTCACCTTGAGAAGGCGGCCGACCTCGTCGACCCGCGCCTCCATGATCACGTCGAGAGAGTCGTTCATCGCGGATGGAGGGACGGTCGGAACAGCGACGTTGCGGGCGACCGGCTGGCTGCGAGGGAGACGCGGGTGCTTGCCTCCCTCGACCTCGGCGATGAATCGGGCTCGGGCCGAGTCGAGGGCCGCGGAGCTGCGGGCGCAGAGGTAGATCTCCGAGAGTTGATCTTCCTTGGGAGTGAGCTGGATCGACCTTCCCTTCATGAAGTCCCCGACGCTGTCCGCGATTGTGGCCTGGATGAGCGGCGGCTTCGGGCAGTCGGGCCCCTTTGAGTAGGGCGTGCCGAACTCCCTCCCGGAAGTGAGCCGGCAGATCCTCTGGCGCGGGATGTAGTACATGACGGCGCTCCACGGTATCCAGAGCGGCTTCCCCTGATCGAAGACCAGGATGGCCTCGGTCCGGAAGCTCCCGCACTCGGGAATCAGCTCCCAGGTCACCTGCGTCGGCCGGGTCCGGACGCTCACATATGCCGTCTGCCAGCGCAGATCATCGTGTCCCAAAGTCAGCTCGCACGTCGGACAGGCGAGGCTGTCGGCGCCCTCGGGGCGCTCGATCCGCTCAGTCTGGCAGACAGGGCAGAGCCAGGTCTCGCTCTGGGCCCGCGAGATTCCCGAAGGGACAAGAAGAGCCGCGAGCAGCAGGATGAGAGGGATCAACGCTCCGAGGCTCGACGGGGTCTTCTGCGACAGCAGCAATGGGGAGGACTTGCTCAAGAGCCGCTCCTTTCCGGTTGGTCGACGATCTCTTCTGTGGAAACACGCGAACCAGCTCAACGTTCCCACAAAGGAAGGGCCTGGGTCCACGGCAAGCTCCAAGCTTGCGCATCCTCTCGATGTTCGCCCCGCTCCGTCCGGGGGCGTTTGCTTCTGTCCAGGATCGTCCTCTTCTGCCACCGCAGGCCTACCTTCCCCGCTTCCGGGCCCCGAGCCAGCGGTCGAACCAGTCCGCAATCCTCTCGAGACGCTCGATCCTGCGATCGGGGCGCCCCCCCCGGCTCATCCCGTGGGACTCCTCGGGGTATCGATGGAGGCAGACCGGCACCTTTCGGACTTTGAGGGCCGCGTACCATTGCTCCGCCTGCTCGACGGGGCAGCGCTGGTCGTTCTCCTGATGCTCGATCAGGGTCGGCGTGCGGACGGAATCGGCGTAGGAGATCGGGGACATCCTCAGGTAGTTCGCTGGATCCTGCCAGGCCTGCCTGCCGCCGAACACTCTCGACCAGGCGAATCCGAAGTCGCTCGACCCGCTGAAGCTCATGAGGTTCGAGATGCTGCGCTGGGTCACCGCCGCGGCGAAGCGGTCCGTATGCCCGATGATCCAGTTCGTCATGTACCCTCCGTAGCTTCCGCCGGCGACTCCCAGCCGGCGCCGGTCGATCGCCGGATAGCGGCGCAGCGCCTCATCGACGAAGAGCATGAGATCGGAGTAGTCGACCGAGCCCCAATTGTTGTGGATCGCCGCGAGGTGTTTCGCTCCGTATCCGGTCCCTCCGCGGGGGTTCGAGTAGAGGACCGTGTACCCGCGGGCCGCCAGACACTGGAACTCGTGGAAGTAGACCCTTCCGTATTGCATTCCGGGGCCGCCGTGGATGTAGAGGACCGCCGGTCTCTTGGCGCCGCTTCTTCTCCCTGCCGCGGCGCGTCCGGGGAGCGCCCACCCCTGGAGGCGATGGCGCCCCTTGCCCCTGAACCAGAACTCTTCGGGCATGGCGATCGTCTTCTTCTCAAGCCAGGCGTTCCATGTGGTCATGTGGCGCGCGACCTGGGATTCGCGCACCGAGAAGACATAGAGCTCGCCGGGGGAACGGGGATCCGAGAGCGCCGCGTAGACGTAGCCCGAGCCGAAGTCGATGTCGTAATCGATCACCGCGCCGCGGCGGGCGATCACCGGGACCGGCCTCCGTTCGCGGACATGCACGCGCCAGACCTCGGTGTTCCCCTCGTTGCTGATCAGGAAGTGGATCCACTGGCTGTCGGGAGACCAGATCGGCGGCTTCGTCTCGCCGAGGCCGTAGGTGTCGCTCAGCGTCGTGGCGCGGCAGCTTCGGTCCAGATGGGCGGTCAGCTCGACCGGCCTGCCGCCCCTGGTGGGGGCCAGCCAGAGCTTCGTGTGCCCCAAGTCCCATGACGCGTCCGGGTCCTCGCGGCCGAGGAACGCGATCCAGCGTCCATCGGGACTCAACGAGAAACTGCTCGAGGGACCGGCGAACGTCCTCACCTTCTCGATCGGTCCGCCCTTCCCCGGGACTCGCCAGATGTCCTCGCGCATGAAATCGATGTCCGGATCCTCGGCTCGATTGCTGCCGAAGAAGATCCACTTCCCATCAGGAGAGAACACGGGCTGGGTCTCGTCATAGCGGTCGTCGGACGTGATGGGCTTGCCGCGTCCCGTCTTGGCATCCACGACCCAGATGTGCGAGCGCCCCTTGGGCATGAAGCCCAGGCCGTCGAGCTTGAAGACGATTCGCTCGAAGCTTCGGACCTTCGGAGTCTCCTGGCCCGGCAGGCCGCGCTTCTTCTTCTCCTCGCGGTCCTTCGCCTCTTCGTCCTGTGGGACGAAAGTCAGGGCGATCTTCTTGCCGTTCGGGGAGAAGACGAAATCGGTCACGCTCCCTGCCAGCCTGGTGAGTTGGCTCGCCTCGCCTCCGTCGGTCGGGATCGTCCAGATCTCCGTCTTCCCGGATCGCGTTGAGAGGAACGCCAGGGTCTTGCCGTCGGGCGAGAAACGAGGGGACGTCTCGTTGTCCTTCCCGCGCGTGAACTGTCGCGGCTCCCCGCCGCGGGCGGGCACCATCCACAGATGGCTCTGGGCCTTGAGCGTCTCCTTGTCCGATCTGCTGACGGTGACCGCGATCTCCTGGCCGTCCGGCGACAGGCGGCACTCCGTGGGTTGCTGGATCTGGTATAGGTCCTGAGGAGTGATTCTCCTTGCCATCGTTTGCTCCCTTCGCTCGGCGGGGACGCCGGATCGCACGAACAAGAGGGAAGTCTACCCCTGCGAGTCGGCGGGGCCAAGGCCAACGGCGGGAAGAAGGCGCGTCGGATCGGGCCGCCGGACTCTTCAGCGGGCGCGCGCGGCGGGGACGCGCATGGGGCGGGCAGCCGGCACGCTCCTCCCATCCCCCCTTTCCAGCCCCGGACGGTCGAGCGATAATCGCCTCTGCCGGAGCTGATGGAGGTGTCGCATGCCGACCTACGACTATCGGTGCAAGGAGTGCGGAAAGAGCTTCTCGGTCTCCATGACGATCAAGGAGCACGATCGTCGGAGGCCGAAGTGCCCGAAATGCTCATCATCGAAGGTCCAGCAGAAGATCTCGATCTTCCACGCGATCACTTCGAAGAAGAGCTGAATCCGGTGGCCGGGGAGCTACGCGGACTGCGCGCCCTCGTGCTCGGAGGCACGGGCCTCATCGGCTCCCACATCGTGGCGTCCCTTCTCGAGAGGGGATGCTCCGTTCGGATTCTGAGCAGAGCGGGACAGGCGAAGAGGGCGCCCGCGCTTGATGGCCTCTCCCCGTTGGAGATGCTCGCCGGCTCCCTGGAGGACGCCGCCTCCCTCCGCGCCGCGCTCGATGGCATGGACCTTCTCTTTCACGCCGCCGGGCCTTATCCGACGAGGCATCTCGGGATGGGGAGGATGATCCGCCGGGCCGTGACGGAGATGGAGACTCTCCTCGACATCTGCCGGGACCTCGCGCCCTCCGAGCTTCTGGGCAATCGGGTGCCGCACTCAAGGCGGGTCGCGATCGAGCAGGCGGAGATGGCGGTCCATGTCGCTCGCGTGCAGCCGGAGCGCCGGGAAGAGATACGCGCGAGCGTGAGGGATCCTGAGCTTCTCAAGCTGGCGGAGGAGGGCCGTCTGAACGCGTCCCAGCATCCCAGCCTTGAGGAGTGTCGCCGCCTGCCGGGACTGAAGAGGGTGGTCTACACGAGCAGCGTGACGACTATCGGTCTCCCGCGCGGCACGGAGCCCGGGAGTCCGCGGCGCCGGCTCGCGACGGAGGCCGACCGCTATGACCTCGCCCCGCATCCCTCGCCCTACTTCGAGTGCAAGCATCTTCTCGAGGCTGTCGTCGCGCGCTCGGCGAACGAGGGGCTGCCCGCGGTGATCGTCAATCCGACTCTGGTCGTGGGAGCCCGGGACGCGCATCTGACGACGGGCCGCCTTCTCATCCCCGTCGCGCGGGGAAAGATGCCCTTCTATCTTCGCGGCCGGATCGACGCCGTGGCGGCGCGGGACGTGGGAGAGGCACACGTCCTGGCCGCGCTGCGGGGACGCACGGGGCAGCGCTACATCGTGGGCGGCGAGTCTCATTCCCTGCGGGGTTTCCTCGGGATGGTGGCGGAGGAAGCGGGCAGACGGCCGCCGTTTCTTCCCGTTCCGACCTTCGCGGCCGAACCCGTGGCTCTCTTGAGCGAGTGGCTGGCCCTGCGCGGGAAGAAAGAGTGGCCGCTCTTTCCGATGCACGGACTGAGAATGCTGCGCAACACGCCGGAGACGGACGACTCTCTCGCCAGGGTGGAGCTCGGCGTTCCGCGCTCATCGCTGCGCGAGGCCGTGCGATCCGCTCTCGAGTGGTACCGGAAGGAGAGACTTCTGTAGGGGCGCAATCCGATGCGCCGACCCCGCATCCGCTCGGGACGGTCAGCGGTCCATCTCGCCCAGCCGCCAGTGCATCGTTCGTTGCTGAAGAACGCACGCGTAAGCCGGGGCGAAGGCCATCAACCTCATCGTGCCCTTCATGGCTCTCCTCGATCCGGGCGAGGCCATCAGAAGCTCGCTTCCCAGGACCAGCTCGGCGATCCGGCGGGCGAGCGGGCGCGTCCTGAGGAAGGAGGCTTTCGGCGTGAACGGGCTCCTTCGGGCCAGGACGAGGTCGACCGTCTCGTCGACCTCCTGCACGAGTCCTCTGGGCGTCAGGTGTTCGGGGACGGCCCGGCAGACTCCGGCGAGGATGCTTCCCAGGAACTCTTGCGGCGTCGTGCCCGGCGCCACGGAATAGGCGCGCCCCACGCGCCCCGTGTGCGAGTCGGAGGCGGCGATCACGCTCTTGCCCAGCTTCTGCGCGAGTCGGGAGGTGCGCCCGTTGAGTTGCGGGATCCGTCCCGCGTTCAGCTCGATGACGGGAAACAGCCCGATGAGATCCTCGATCGTGGAGAGGTCGCCGCGCTCGCCCCGCTCGAACCAGAACGGATGGTTGTAGGCGTGGAAGAGACCCTCGCGCCGGCAGAACGCGGTGAACCGATCGATCGACCTCCGCCGCCGCGCCAGCTCGATCATCTGCGCCTGATCGAGCCCCAGGACGTTGACATGGACCGTGTGTCCGATGCGCGGATCGCGGACCTTGATCTCGATGCCCGCGATCAAGGGGATCGGCGGGCTCTCTCCGTACTCAACGGCCAGGTCCCGCTTCAGCTCCTCGACTCCACGCATCGTGTCGTGGTCGGTCAGCGTGAAGAACCCCATCCCCCTCTTGACGGCCTTGTCATACAGGGCTCGCGGAGAGAGGGCCGGGAGGTCGAGAACGTCGAAGGAGTGGCTCGAGTGAAGGTGGAGATCGGCCTTCTTCAGGTGGAGATCCGCCCATTGGGCTGGCTTTCGTGTGGCGCCGCCGGGCGCTGAGATCGGATCGGATCGCATGGATGTTCTTGCCTTCCGCTCGGCGCCGCTTGCTCCCGCCGGCCCCGCCCACAATTGAAAAACGGTCCGTCGGGTGATCCGCCCCGTCGGACCGCGCCGCTCACAACGTCTCACACTACCAGGAGCGAGGTCGCTGGGACAAGGGGCCGCATCGCGCCCTCCGGGATCTCGTCGGAGGCACGCGCCGCGCGTCACGGGGCTCTGTTTCCCTCAGCGTCCGCCTTCGCCCGATGAGGCGTCTCCCTTCGGAATCGCTCGATCTCCTCGAGGCTTCTCGGGATCCCTTCCCGCCCGCCGATGCGGCGGCATTTCATCGCCGCCGCTGCGTTGCTGAAGTCGATCGCATCCTGCAGGTCCAATCCGCGCAGGCAGGCGACCGCGAAGGCGCCGTGGAAGACGTCTCCCGCGCCCGTAGTGTCACGCGCCTCCACCGCGTAGGCCGGGAACTCCTCGAGGCGTCCGTCGATCCGGGCGACGGCGCCGCCGGCTCCCCGCGTGACGACGACCAGGCCGCCTTCCGTTCTCTCCTCCAGGATTCGAGTCGCTTCTGCCGGATTCCTCGAGCCCGTCGCCGTCTCGGGGAAGGAGGCCGAGACAATCAGAAAGTCGATCTTCGGGAGGAGCAGATCCATACCGGGGCGCACATCCTCTATGTCGACGAGGACCGGCATGCCCGCGGCGCGGGCGGGATCGGCCGCCCGCGCGGCGGCTCGGGGATCCTGCGCGTCGGTGTAGAAGAGGCGGCCGCAGGCGATCTCTTCGTCCGAGATCTCCTCGGCCCGGAGAGGGATCTCGGGGCCGCGTCCCCAGAGGATCGTCCGCTCGCCCGTGGGCTCGTGGACCAGGATGAACGCCCGCTGGGTCAGGGCGCCCGGCCGGACGCGGACGCCGCTCACATCCACGCCCTCGTCTTGTAGGCCGGCGAGGTTGGCAGTCCCCTCGGAGTCGTCTCCGACCCCGCCGAGATAGCGGGCCGTGTGGCCGAGGCGGACGACCGCGACCATCGCGGTCGCCGTCCGGCCTCCTCCCTGTCGGGAGTAGCCGGAGAATTTCGTCTTTCCTCCCGGCGCCGGGTGGACCGGAAGAGTCAGAATGTGATCAGCCGCGTTTCCGCCGAGTCCGACCACGTCGAATCGTCGGTTCCTCGGCAGGTCAGGTGGAAACCGCATCGCTCGAGATCCTCCCTGAGCGCGATCGTCGCGGGCCGGCCAGGACTGCCCTGGGAATCCTATCCCATCAGCGGATCTCCCGCCTTCTGCGTCCGACCCGCGGGCGCCCCCCGTCAGGACGGCCGCGCCCCAAGTGCGCCGTCCCGGGGGTGTCGATCAGGCATCGATCTTGATAAGCTCGCAAGGGCGATCGACAACACGGTCGAGAGATGAAACGGGCGCGTTCCTCGAAGGGCGCATCTCGGAAAGGAGAGGGCGAATGTCGCTGAAGACACGAGAGGACTACATCGCTTCCCTTCGGAGGCTCCGTCCCAACGTCTACAAGTTCGGCGAGGAGATCGCCGATGTCACGACCCATCCGGCCACCCGCCGGACCGTCGAGAGCCATGCGCGCGGTTTCGACGCGGCCCACGATGCCACGACGGCCCCATTCTTCACGACGAAGTCCTCCCTCACCGGCGAGCCGATCCACCGGCACAACTCGCTGATCGAGTCGATGGAGGACCTGGTGGCGAACATGCGGGTCAAGCGAGAGATGTACCACCGGACCGGATCCTGCACGGGCGGACTCTGCGTCGGATGGAACGCGATGAACGTCCTCTGGGCGGCGACGCACGAGATCGACGCGGAGAAGGGGACCGACTACCACGAGCGCATCAAGAAGTGGATCCTCTCCGCCCAGCAGAACGGGTGGGTGGCCGCCGGGGCGCTCACCGACCCGAAGGGAGACCGCAGCCTCCCGCCGTCGCAGCAGCCGGATCCCGACTCCTACCTCCGCCGCGTCGCCTCCACTCCCGAGGGGATCGTCGTTCGGGGGGCCAAGGTGATGATCTGCGGCGTCGCCGCCTCGAACGAGATCATCGTCCTGCCGGGGAGCTTCTGCGGCGAGGCGGATCAGGATTACGCGATCTCGTTCGCCATCCCGCGGGACGCCGAGGGGCTCACGATCGTCGAGGCGCGCCGTCCAAGCGATACGCGTGAGCAGGAGGACGGGATCGACGCCCCGACGGAGACGGGGATCACGCAGTCCTACCTGATCTTCCAGGATGTGCGCGTTCCGATCGAACGGGTCTTTCTGAACGGCGAGTTCAACTACGCCGGGCGCATCATCGAGTTCTTCACGGGCAACTACCGCGCCTGCATCGGAGCCTGCGTCGCCGGACAAGGGGATGTCATGGTAGGCGCCGCGACCTTGATGGCCCGCGCGAACGGCCTCTCGGCCAAGGCCTTCATGGACAAGCTCGTCCAGATGCAGGTCAACAACGAGACCACATTCGCGGTCGGCGTCGGGTCGATCGCCCTGGGCAAGCGGCACCCCTCCGGCGTCTGGTTCGCCGATCCCCTCACGGCGAACGTGAACAAGGTCCACGTCGCGACCCTGCCCCAGGAGACGCGCCGCCTCTGCCAGGAGATCGGCGGGGGGATCGTGGAGACGGGTTGCCTTCCGTCCTCCAAGGATCTCGATGATCCGAACTACGGCGAGCTGATCCGCAAGTACCTCCAGACGCCGGCCTGCTCCGGAGAGACGAGGGCGCGGGCCGCGCGGCTGAGCGAGTGGCTCACCGTGGGGCCCGGGGTTCCAGGCTGCATGCACGGGGGCGGGTCTCCCCAGGCCGCCAAGATGACGGTCCGCGTCAAGACGCCTCTGGAGGAGTGGGTCCGCCACGCGCGGAAGATCGCGGGCATAGAGGAGGATCTGCCCGAGCCGGGGAAGGGGAAGAAGTGACGAGGAGGCGAGGCTGATGTCGTGGCTGGCAGATCTTCAGGATCTCAAGGTTCGATTCGGGCCCGCTGCCGCGCGAAGGAAGCGGACCATCCTTCAGAGAGCCGCACGAGCGTCGGTGGAGGACCCCGCGGCCCTCGTCGAGTATCACGAAGCCCTCTGTTTCATCCGCGCGTTCCCGGATGATCGCTCTGTACTCGAGGCGGCCGGGAATGAGCTCCGGCTCTTCGCGCGAAGAGTCGCTCCCATGAAGGACGACCTGGTCGACACCGGCATCGCCGGGACGATCTACCACTACCCGTTCGACCTCCCGATGGCCTCCTGGCTCGTCGATCGATTCGGCGACGCGGTCGACATCGACTGGGACGAGTACGATGGGCGGGAGGAAGACAACCTCTCCACAATTCTGCCGCCGCTCTCAGGGTGGGTGGAGACCGCCGCCCTCGATGACGAGCTCCTGGGGACGCACGAGTGGTTCGAACGCTCGGCGGGACGGAGCAAGGCCGGTTCCCTGCGCCGGCTGATCCGCCGGCTGCGCGGATCGGGGCTTCCGGCTGAGGTTCAGGAGACCCTCTACAACTCGATGAACGTTCCCGTCCGGTGGGACCTTGGGGAAAGCCGGGCCTCGCGGACGCTGGCCCGGATGCAGGGGCAGCCTTTCTACTACCACAAGAGCGCGCTGCGCGGCAGGGCGGGCGACCTGAGGCGGGAGATCCGCCGCCCCCTCGACCCGCTTCGTCCGGTCCCTCGAGGACGGGCCCGTCTCTGGATCGACCTCGCCCGCTGCGCCCTCTCCGTCCGCGATCGGGAGCTCTATCCCCTGGCCCTGGCGAATCCGGGGGAGGTCTACGAAGTCGGCATCGGGCGCGGCGTGACCTTCGTCCTGATCGGAATGTCGCCGCGCCGTAGGCTGCCCATCGAGTCGGACTACGCGGCCTTCGTCTGCAAGAACGGGATCCCGATCGGGTACGCGCTGGGCGCGCTCCTCTTCGATCGGGTCGAGATCGCCGTGAACGTCTTTCCGACCTTCCGCCAGGGCGAGTCTTCCTTCGTCTTCGAGCAGTTCGCGCGCATCTTCCATCACCAGTTCGGCCCGAGATCGTTCTTCATCGAGCGCTACCAGCTCGGCCACGAGAACGACGAAGGGCTCGAAGCCGGATCGTTCTGGTTCTACTACAAGCTCGGCTTCCGTCCCATCGACGCGAAGGTCGCCACCCTCGCCGAGCAGGAGGCGGAGAGGATCAGGCGCGTCCGCGGGGCCAGAACCGCGCGGCCGATGCTGCGCCGCCTGGCTCGCTCGCACGTGATCATGCGCCTGGATCGGGAGCCTCCTTCCGCCTCCGGGGAGATCCCGTTGACGGAGATCGGCCTGGCGGTGAGCCGCTTGATCGAGGAGCGGTTCCGCGGGGATCTCGCCGGGGCCGAGTCCGCGTGCGCGGCGCGGGTCGCTCGCCTGCTGGGCGCCGGGAGCCCGTCATCGTGGCCCGAGTCCGAGCGGGAGGCGTTCCTGCGGCTCAGCCCTCTGGCCTCCTTGCTGCCGGGACTCGGCGCGTGGACGGCGCGAGAGAAGCGCGATCTCGCTCGGATCATGAGGGCGAAGGGCGCGACAGGCGAGGCGGCCTACGCGCGGGCCGTGATCCGGCACCCGAAGCTCAAGCAGGCGTTGCTCGCCATGGCTGAGGGCTAGAGGCGCTCGACCGGATCCGGGAAGCGAACAGGCGCGGCGCGAAGAGCACGGACCCCGACGGTTTCCTTCGCCTAGCTGGGCTCGCGGCGCGGGCCACGGCGCGACACCAGGCCCTGCTTCCGCCCGGCGCGTTCGATTCTTCCCGCGAAGGACGAAACGATGGACAGCGGCAGCGAGATATAGGCCTCTTCGTCCCGCGAGTCGACCGCTACGACAAGATGCCCGATCTTCTTTGAAACCGTCACACGCTCCGATCTGGAGGCGACATCGACGAGGTCGCAGTCGGGGAGATCTCGCAGCCCCCCCGCGATCGCCTCCATCAGCGGCAGGCACGAGTCGGAGCTTCGTGCCACCTCGCGGAAGAGCTCATCCGGCATGAACCGAAGGGCCACGCGAGCGAAGATCCCCGGGATGCGGATCGAGACGTCGTCTCCGGACGGTCCCGTCTCTTTCACATTGATGACGATCGTGCCGGATTGATGGATCAGGACCGCCACGGCGACGACCGATGAGAGGGCAAGGCCGACAATGATGCTCGCGGCGATCAGGACCCGCTTCTCGTGACGCGTCAGAGACATGATCTTGATCTCTCCCTTCAGTCGCTGCTATCGCGGGAATCGATCCAGATGCGGACGGTTTCATCCTCGCTATGGACGGTGATCAGGTCCCCCTCGTCCCTTTCGTCCAGAGCCTGGACCGCGGCGAGGATGTTCAACTCGTCCTCCTCGCCGGACAGGAGCGCTTCCAGGACGTCCATGCGCAGTCGCACCCGCACCTTCTCGGAGTCGTCCCCGAGCTCCTCCGTGTCGATGTAGAGGACTCCATCGTCCTTTCTGATCCGAACACGTTCGTCGACGCCATCAATGGAGACGTACTCGCCGTTCTCAGCCTCGCGGACGGCCCGGAGCAGGGCACGCAGGTCGACATTGCTCTTTCTCAAGCTGTCCACGCGGACGATCCCCTTGCGGAAGTCGGAATCGTCTATGGCCGGCAGAACGGCGGCGACAAGCTTGATGGGAAGGTTTATGCGGACGGTCTCCCCATCTTCGCCCGTCTCCACGACCTTCACGTGCAGCCACTTCGACCGGGACTCGGCGCCGGCCATGCCGTGCGCGAGAAGGCAGCAAAGGGCTGCCGCGGCAACGAGGCTCTTCCGACTCATGGAGCACCTCCTGGCGCCGGGCGGGCCCCAGAGGCCCTCCGCGCGGCGCTGACGAGCCACTCTACGGATCGACCCCTCCGGGGGTTGCGGGCGGATCGCGGGCTCCCTCGCCCTCTCAGGGCAGGTCGAGCCTGGCCTGCGCGCCCCGCGTCTCGAGATCGAGGAGATACTGCTTCCGCCGGAGGCCGCCGCCATACCCCCCGAGGCCGCCGTCCTTGTTGACTACCCGGTGGCACGGAATGACGATCGCGATCCGATTGAGCCCGTTCGCCCGCCCGACGGCGCGCTGCGCATCCGGCGAGCCAAGCGCGACGGCGATTTCCTCATAGGAGCGGGTCTCGCCGTAGGGAATTCGCAGAAGCTCCCGCCAGACCCTCTCTTGGAAGGGGGTTCCGGGATAGGCCAAGGGCACGGAGAATCGCTTGAGCTTCCCCAGGAAATAGAGGCGCAGCTCCTCGTCGAGTCTCTCGAGGAGGGGGGTTCTGCGCGGGAGGGCCGGATGGCCGAAGCGCTTCCGGAGCGCCGCTAGCTGCCCCTCGAGCATGCGGCGGTCGGTAAACTCGAGAAAGCAGAGCGCTGCCGATGTGGCGCCGGCTACGAGCGGGCCCAGGGGGCTCTTGATCCAGGAGAGAGAGATCGACTCCTGTCCGCGGCTGGCCCCGGGGGCTCGGCCGAAGACCCGGACGAACGCGTCCCGAAAGCCGCTGTGAGACTCGTATCCGCTCTCGAAGACGACATCGTCGATCTCCGCGCCCTCGCGGATCTGCGCAAGGGCCCCGCCAAGTCGCATCGAGCGGGCGTAGGCTTGGAATGTCATGCCGAATCTCCTCTGGAAGTGTCTCCGCGCCGTGGTCGGATCGATCCCGCGTTCGCGGAGGTCCGCGTCCGTGATGCGGGCGGTGGGAGAGTGGTCGAGCTCATCGAGAAGGCCCCTGGCCCAGGCGGGCTCGTCGCCGGCATGAGTGGGGCGGCATCTCTTGCAGGGGCGAAACCCCGCGATCATGGCCTCTCGCGCGGAGGGGAAGTACTCCACATTCGCCGGCTTGGGCTTCCGCGCCGGGCAGGTCGGCCGGCAGAAGATGCCGGTCGTGCGCACCCCGAGAAAGAAGAGACCGTCGTAGGACGCATCGCGCGATAGATAGGCGCGCTCCATCTCCTTGACCGGCGGCAGTAGGCTCATGGGCGCAATGTAGCGAAGGCCGGCTCCCGGCTTCCACCGATTATCGGGCGCGGATGTCGCGGCGGGATCGGCTTCCCGCCTGAGTTTCCGCGCTACCGGACCAGGACGGCCCGGCGCTGCGAATAGGGGCGCCCGTCGAGCAGGACCCGCAAGTGATATATGCCCGCCGTCGCCAAGGCGCCCGATCCGTCGCGGCCGTCCCAGATCAGGGGGATCTGCTCTCCAGCGGCGAGGTCCCTGCGAGCGACCTCGCGAATGAGCCGGCCATCGGACCCGAAGACAAGGACGCGCGCGTTCCCGGAGCGGTCCGGCCGGAGACTCCAGCTCGCCGAGGCGGTGAACGGGTTCGGGAAGGTCGGGGTGAGGCCGCGCGATCCCGCGATCTCAGCATCCGGCGCATGCAGCGGATCCTCGTTGCCCTCCAGCGCGTAGACGTCGCCGCCGGTTCCGTTCGTCAAGAGCTGCGTGCCGGCGACGACGTCCGGCGCGCCGTTGCCATTGAGGTCCGGGACTCCGCGGATGGTCATGATCTTGTCCGTGGTCGGATTGCGCCAGCTCCAGACCACAGTCCCATCGACGCCGTCGAGGAGATAGACCCAGCCGTCGAAGTCGCCCGCGACGACATCGTTGATGTCATCGTCCGTGCAGTCCCCGATGCGATCGACGGCCCAGACCCAGTCGCTTGTCGGCCGCGACCAGATGAGAGCGCCGTTGATTCCGCTGTAGGCCGCGCAGGCGGACGTCGTGTTGTATCCGACGGCGACGTCGCCGAAGCCGTCCCCGTTAACGTCGTCGAGCGCGACGACCCGCTGCTGGCCGCTGGCGGGCACGCTCCAGATGATCGCGCCGGTGCGCCCGTTGATGCAGTTGAGCGTGTTCCCCCAGCTAGCGGGGACGATCTCGCTGATGCCGTCGCCGTTGACGTCGCCGACGAACGTCAGATTCCAGATCGTGCCATTGATGGGGCGGCTCCATAGCGGGCAGCCGCAACTCCCCTCGCGGGCGACGACCTGCTTGGCCACGGCGTCGTCTCCCAGAGCCGCGACGACATCCCGGACGCCGTCGTAGTTGATGTCCTGGCAGGAGCGGACATCGAAGAAGGCGTCGTTCCCCCAGTAGTTCCAGAGATAGCTCCCCGTGGCGCCGTTCACGCCGTAGATCCGGTCGTTGTAGCTGCCCGTGCAGAAGACGACCTCCGGGACGCCGTCTGCCGTCAGGTCGGTTCCCAGGTTGTCGATGGCGTAGACCCATCCGGAGGACGGCGGGCTGGGGGGGCTCTGGACATAGGTGTCGAATCCCCAGAGCGTGGCGCCTGAGATGCCGTTCAGGGCGTAGGCAGTCCGCCCGCCCCATGCGGTTCCGAGGAGCACGTCGGGGAACAGATCGCCGTTCAGGTCGGCTCCGATGCGCAGGCAGTTGTCCCCGTCGCCGCCGCCGCTGCTGGCCCCTCCGATCGGCCTCGCAGACCAGATGACCTCGCCGATGCCGGAGGATCGGCCGCGAATCGCGAAGACGTGCTCGACGCCGGAGGGTCCGTTGCCATACCCCTCGAAGACGACGTCCACGCCGCCGTCCCCGTCGATGTCGGGTATGGCGGCGATGCACTCGATGCTTCCGTTCCCCTGGAAGGACCAGAGCAATGTCGGCGTCTGCGCCGCTGCGGCGGTGGCGAGAGCGAGAGACATGAGGATCGGGACGACGGCCTTCATGATCCACCCCCCTTGTTGCGCTCCGCCCCGCTTGTTTCACGTTCGCGGCGCGGGGCCTCGGAGATCCATCTGCGTCTGCGCGGTTCGCGGCGGCGACTGCGCGTCTCAAGCACAATCTGATCCGCGTAGATTGTAGGGGAATTCGATCGTGAAGTCGAGGACCCGGATCACGCTTGCGGACCCGGATCACGCTGCGGATCACGCCGGTTGCCGAACCCGACTGACTGCCGAGCCCGATTGCCTACCGAACGTGCCCTTCTGAACGCGTCCTACCGACGCCTACCGGATCCTGTCGAATGCCTGCTCAAAGTCGGCCTGAAGGTCCTCATATGCCTCGCAGCCGACGGAGACGCGCACGAGATCGTCGGTGATGCTGGCCTCCTCCCGCTTCTGTCGGGGGACGCCGGCGTGCGTCATTGAGGCCGGATGCTCGACCAACGTCTCGAGGCCGCCGAGGGACACAGCCAGGATCGCAAGGCGCATCGAGTCGATGAGGGTCTTCGCCTGCTCGTAGCCGCCGCGCGCGCCAAAGGAGATCATCGCTCCGGGCCCGGCCATCTGGCGCTTCATCAGCTCGTGCTGCGGGTGAGAGGGAAGGCCGGGATAGGAGACCCAGGCAATCTTTGGGTGCCCCTGCAGCCATGCGGCGAGCCTGCCCGCGGTCGCCTGCGCCCTTTCGATGCGCAGCCCCAGCGTGCGGATCCCTCGCAGGACGAGCCAGGCCTGATGCGGGTCGGGCGTGCCGCCGAAGTTCTGGAGGGTGGAGGCGAGCCGGGCGTGCAGCGACACCTCCCGGCTCACGATCATGCCCGCGACCACGTCGCTGTGGCCGTTCAGGTACTTCGTCATGCTGTGGAGCACGACGTCGGCCCCGAGGCGGAAGGGCTTCTGGAGCACGGGGGAAGAGAATGTGTTGTCCACAACGAATGCCGCACCGATCTCCCGGGCGATCCCGGCGCATGCCTCCAGGTCGGTGATCTTGATCGTGGGATTCGCGGGGCTCTCGATGTAGATGAGCTTCGTGTTCGGACGCACGGCCGCCCGCACCAGATCGATCTTCTCCGTCTGGATCCAGGAGGATTCGATGCCGAATCTCGAGAGGTGGTTCTCCGCGAGGACGCGCGTCGCTCCGTAGACGGCGTCGGTGCCGATCAAGTGATCTCCGGAGTTCAAGAGGGTGAGGAGGGTGGTCGAGATCGCAGCCATCCCGCTCGAGGTCGCAAGTCCGGCGCGGCCGCCTTCGAGCTCGGCCACGCATTGCTCGAGGGCGCGGATCGTCGGATTCCCCAGGCGCGTGTACTTGAAGCCGGCATCGGTTCCCGCGAACCTGGCCGCTCCCTGATCGGCGTTCTCGAAAGAGAACGTCGAGGACTGGTAGATCGGAACGGATACCGCGCCGTATTGGGGGTCCGGCTCCGGGCCGGCGTGGATGACCTTCGTCTGCTCGCGGTGTTCATCTCTCGACGTCATGCGACCTCCTCGGGAACAGGATCCCTTCAAGGACAATCCGGCCCGAATGATAGCAACGATGAGGCGACTGGAGTAGGGGCGCCGGCGGGACGCCGCGATACGCGGAATGGGCGCGAGGCATCTGCTTTCGCCGCCTCAATCCCAGCCTCGATTCCAGCCTCATCCCCAGCCTCATCCCCTGCGGTTGACATCCCGGTCGGATCGTGGTCGGATTGCATCCGCACGAGGCTCGCGCCGGCGGATCATCCCGCCCGCGCGGAATCGTCCGCGCTCGCGAGGCCCCGAAGGAGGTTGCCATGAGGCTGCGCCGCTCTCGAACGTTGGCCCTGATACTCGCCATGTCCGCCCTGCCCCTATGCGTGCTGACATGTTCGGACGATGAGGAGAAGAAGGTGATCGAGCCGGATCCGAACACTCCCTTCCCGTACGCCAGACTGTCTGTCGAATCCATGACTCCAAATCTGGAGGATCTCGATCAACAGGCGGACTACAGGAGTCCGCAGGGCGTTTGTCACGCCCTCTCGGCTCTGGTAGTGGCCTGGGTCAATCTCAACGTAGCGGTCCGTCTGGCCGTTCCAATAGCCGCGATCGACGCCTGCCTGCTTTCCCCTTCCGTCTACATCGGGAACAACACGTGGACATGGACCGCTTCAGGGGGGCAAGGCTCCCAGGCCTGGACGGCCGAGCTGATGGGGCAGCTCATCGATGCCACTAACGTGCGATGGTCGATGAGGGTGAGCGGCACACAGCTCGAACTCGATCGCTTCCTCTGGTTCGAAGGCACTTGTGACACCCGGGCGCGCGCCGGCGTCTGGCACTATTTCGACCCGGCGTCGCCGGAGACTTCGCGCGAGCTCGTGCGCTGCGACTGGTCGCTTCCGGAGGAACCGAACGGCGGGCAGCAGATCGGATTCGAGAATGTGGAACCCGGCGGAAACATGGAGGGGGATCAGCTTCTCTACACCCTTGCCGATTCCATCGCCGCGGTCTCGCTGACGGATGCCAGCGAGGAGACGACCATGGAGGCTCGCTGGGATCTGCGAACCGGAGAAGGGCGCGCAATCAGCGCGCGGGCGGACACGTGCTGTTGGGGTCCTCGCCCGTTCCATCCGGACGTGGAGTGCCCGTGAAGGCCGTGTAAGGGCCCGTCGAGTCCGCGCTGGCTCAGGTGCGGACCTTGGATGCCCTCGTCAGCTTGGCGAACTTGACCCCGCGGAGCCCCGCGATCTCGGTGCTCACGCGCGTGACCTGCGCGGGGTTGCCCCGGATGAAGATCGCCTCCAGGCAGTCCTCAGCGTCCAGGTGGACGTGCGTGCTGCAGAGGACGTGCACGTGGCGCCTGTGCTGGGCTTCCATGATCCTCTCGGGAAGATCCCGCTGATGATGGTGGTAGCAGATCGTGAGGACGCCCACGACCTGCTCGTCCTTGGTCTCCCACTTCTCCTGAACGAGCTGCTCCCGGACGAGGTCGCGCACATACTCGGACCGCGAGGCATATCCCCGGGCGATGGTCCCCTTGTCGATCTCCCTCAGCAGGGTTCTCGGCAGGGAGACCGTGAAACGGACGGCGGATTCCTTGTTGGCCATGGTTCGTCAGTCCCATTCATGTGTGTGAAAGTGCCTGTGCTCGACGTCTTCGTGCCTGTGCCCATGTATGTGCATGAGGTTCGCCTCGAGCAGGAGACGGCGATCGCCGAGCGCCGCGGCGATCGGGCCGTCGTAGATCAGCCGATGGTCCTCCGAGAGGACGAGCGCCCGATCTCCGAGCTCCGGGGCGAGACTCAGATTGTGCGTGGTCGTCAAGGTCGCGATCTGTTGCTGCGCGAGGAAGTCGATGAGCCAGCCGGTGCTCCTCGGATCCAGGTTCGCGAGAGGCTCGTCGAGGAGAAGGAGCCGCGGCCGGACGGAAAGGAGGGACGCCAGGCAGACCTTCTGCTTCTCGCCGCCGCTCAGCGAGAAGGGGGAACGTCCCAGCAGCCGGACCACGCCGAAGGACGCGGCGAGGGACTCGATCGCCGGGGTGATCTCCGGCTCGCCGGCCTGCCTCAGGCCGAAGCCGATCTCGTCGCGCACCGTCGGATGGAAGAGCATCGAATCCGGGTTCTGGAAGAGGAGCGCGACCTGTCTGCGGAAGGCGCCCCGGAACGACGAGTCCCTCAGGGCGCGCTCATCGACCGGGCGGCCGTCGAAGAGATAGCGCCCTTCGCGGGGAAAGAGCAGACCGTCGAGGATCTTCAGTAGGGTGGTCTTCCCGCACCCGTTGCTGCCGAGGAGGACGATCCTCTCGCCGTCTCTCGCGGAGAAGGAGATCTCCGACAGAGCGGCCGCGTCCGCTCCGTAGCGGAAGCTCACTCCCGAGAAGTCAATCATGGAGCAGCCCGCGTGAGCGCATGGCCTGGGCGATCTCCCCCGCGTTGTAGAGGGCCTTGTCGAGGAGAATGGAGGCTGCGGCCGCCCCGTGCCTGTAGAGATCCCTTGCCGTCGGCCTCCGCGCGCTCCTGCTGCGGAGGGCGGCCCGCATCTCCTGGTATGTCCTGCGGTGGATGAGGACCTGACCGTACAGAACCGTCAAGAAGCGGCCGAGCGCGGGAGAGAAGGAAGCCGCCCTCAAGATGTCGATTCTCCGCGCGGCCAGCATGGTGACGATCGTGAGGGCGAGAACCCGGGCGTTGACGAGAAGAAGACAGTCGAGATCCAGGCTGCCTCGCAGCCAGCCCGCCAGCGCGTAGGAGATCGAGACGACCGAGTTGACGAGCGCGATCGCGATCAGCGCCCGCTTGAGGATCCGCGGGGCGTCCGTCCCGGCAAGGACGAGCGCGGCCACGAGGACCGCGACCATGACGGGAACGCTGTGGACGAGCGTCAGGGCGACGGCCGTCGCGAGATACCCGCAGATGTAGATCCGATCGATCATCGAGAAAGAGTATGCATCCTTCGCCCGAAGAACTCGTAGGCGAGAATCGTCAGGATCCCCTCGGCGATTCCGACCAGGGCGTGGGGCACGAGAATCGCGGGCAGCGTCACCTCGAGCCCGAACGGGAAGAAGAGGGGCGTCCCATCCGCGCGGTGCGCGATCGCCGGCTGGATGCCCAGGACGACGGCGACGACCAGGGCGGCCGCGCAGACGGCGGACCATCCCGCGAGAAAGAGGGCGAGCCGCAGGTTCCATCGGCGGAGGAGCCGATAGACCGCCCATGCGACGAGGCTTCCGATCAGTCCCATGGCGAGCGCGTTCACGGGGAAGGAGGTGATCCCCCCCTCCCCGAGGAGGAAGACCTGAAGCAGCAGCACGAGCGAGAGACAGAGGAACGACACCCAAGGGCCGAAGAGGACCGCGATCATCCCGATGCCGCTCGCGTGGATCGACGTGCCGCCCGGCAAGGGGAGGAGGATGGTCATCAGAACGAAGGCGACCGCGGTGGTCACCGAGAGGAAGGGGACCATCTGCGCGCGCAGGCTTCTCCCGAGGCGCAGGATGCCGACGGCCCAGAGCGCCGCGCCGACTCCATACGCGGGGAGGTAGACCTTGGGCGAGATGAATCCGTCGGGGATGTGCATCGCCTAGATCAGGGTCGAGAAGGTGAAGATCAGGCGGTAGGATTCCTTCCCCTCGGCGCCCTGCTGCTCCTTCTCCTCGTTGAGGGATTTCCAGACGGGAACCTTCACCCCGAGGCCGACGCTCGAGGACCCCATGAAGAGGCGCAGTCCGGGCACACCATAGAGGATCCGGCCGCCTGTGGCCTGCTCCCCGACCCCGGCGACCTCGTCGCGACCGAGTTGCAAGTAGTTGGCTTCCAGGTTGACGTCGCATCTGAGCTTCGAAGCGGGCCGAAGGAGGACGCGCGCGGCGGAGGCGGCGTTGAGGCGGAACTCGCCGCCGAAGCGGACCTTCGTGCTGTCGGCGTACTCGTGTTCGGAGAAGCCGATCCACGAGGCTTCCCCGCAGAAGGTGAAGCGGCCCGCCACTTGCTTGGTCGCGGTGAGGCCGGCGGAGTAGGAGGGAGCGCCGAATCCGAGCGACATCCCCGGATCGATCTCCCCATCCTTGGCGCGCAGGTTCTCGTTTCCGGTCGGCAGCGTCATCCCTCCGTAGAGGGTGAAGTGCGGATCCTCCATGTCGTCGAGGCTCTCGCTCTCGGGGACGAGCCTGAAGCCGCCGTCGTACTTCCATCCGAGGGCCGTCATGAGAGAGAGATCGGTGAAACCGGAGGTGTTGTACGAGTTGTCCTCCGCGCGCTTGGTCGTGAATGGGATGAGCAGATAGGCGGAGAGATAGGAAGTCGCCCCGTACCCGACGCCGTACATCCAGTAGGCGTTGAAATCGGTCTCGTCGTCCCTCTCCTGCGTGAGCTTCTCGAACGAGGCATAGTCGAGCTTGAGGCTGGCGAGGAAGCGCCTGCCAGGAAGCGTGGCCGAGTTGGCCGTTTCGATGGGCGCGCCGGGCCCCTCCAGTCCGGCGACGCCGAGCGAGGCAACGCCGTGGTGCCCGAGGGCTGCCGATGCAGGCAGCAGGGTGAGCAGAACGACGGCCGTGAGTCGAATCATCTCCTTCTCCTTTTCAGGACCGAGCCGAGAACTGCGAAGATCCCCGCCAGCGCGGCGAGACCTGCGCCGATCCTGATCCAGCGATCGATAGGGGAGCGCTGCGCGCGGCGCTCGAGTCCAAGCGCGGCCGTCTCGATGACGAAGTTCCCTCCGTGTCCGTCCTCCGAGAAGGCCTTGATCGTCCAGGAGCCCGGGAGATCGGGCAGAAAGGAGATGCGGCCGGCGCCATCGGTCCTTCCGACCTGATAGGGGATCTCCTCGCCCGCCCGGTAGATCTCGTACGACTCGAACGCGTACGCGGACCCGTCCCCGTAGTAGAGGGTCACGATGGCCGCGTCCGACTGCTCGACGGAGTGGTGGAGATCGTGGGGCGAGGCGACTTGCGCGCTCAGGGCGAGGGCGAGGGCCGGAATCGCGGCCGCGAGCGGCAGGACGCGCGGGCGGCTCGAGACCATCCCCCTCACTCCTCCTCCTCCAGCTCGAACACGAGCGTCGCGGTGTGGATGGTCTCATCGGCCTTCTCGGTCTTCACCGCCTCATGAAAGCTGGCTTTGATGATCTGGAAGGAGCCGTGCCGAATCCGGATGTTGATGGTCCCGTCCGTGCCCGTCTCGCCGCGCGTCTTGTCGTCATAGGCGACGGGGGCCGCCGAGAGCGGCTTGCCTCCGAAGGTGACCAGGAGGCGAAGCTTGTCTCCGTCCTTGAGCGAGAACGGGTCGCTCAGCGGGGTCAGCTCCAGATCCTCGCTGACGGGGCCGGCCAGCTTTGGACTCCACCTGTCGATCCGCTTCACGCTCTCGACCGACCGCCAGCTCGAGATCGCCTGCTTCGCCTCGTCTCTCGGGATGTTCTTCGTCCCGTAGGGAGTCTTCGTCCAGTGGCCCGAGGAGGTGAGAACGTGGATGCAGGCGCAGTCGCCCGGGAAGCGGGCCGGGTAGGAGGAGGGGATCTCGAGACTCGTCTTCTCCCCGTTCTCTCTAACGCACAGGGCGCCGTGAACGATGCCGGGGTCGTACTCGATCCGTTCGGCTCCTTCATGTCCCGAGTGCTTATGTCCCGAGTAGAGGATCGTCGCCTCCTCCCCGCGCTCGAGCCAGAGGTCGTGGGCCGCGGCCTGGCGCGGGTGTTGTAGCGCGACGGCCATGAGGAAGAGACCGGCCATAGCCGGTAGACGCGTCTTTCTCATGGTGATTACGATTCCTCCTTTCGTAATACTGGATGGATCTTTTCAGAGGGGAGGCGTTCTGTCAAGCGGCGGGACTGAAGCGCGGAAGGAGCCCGGCCAGGGAGTGTCCTCAGACGCTCTATCTGAGTCCGCCGGCCGCCTCTACGAGCTGATCTGGTACTGGAGCAGGACGCACGGGATGGAGCCGTTGTTCATGCGGTTGCGCTTGAACGGCCTGAGCCTGAAGACTCTCTCGAATCCCTCCTCCGCGGCAAGGACGGCGGCTCGAGTTCCCGGATGATCCAGGAGGCGATCCCGGAAGGCCTGCCACACGGGCGCATAGGTCTTCTCGCTGCCGACCCGTATGCCATAGGGGGGATTGGTCACCACCCAGGACCCGGGCTCGAGACGCATCTCCGCCACATCGCGCGCCTCGAGCCGAATCGCTCCGGCGAATCCCGCCGCCGCGACATTGGCTCGCGCCGACTCGATCCACTTCGCCGAACGGTCCGCCCCGGTGATGCGCAGGCCGTCCGCGGGAAGGACGGCGGCTTCCGCTTCCGCGCGGAGCGCCGCAAACCTCGCCGCGTCGAAGTCGGGCCAGGACATGCATCCGAAGCGCTCCCGCCAGCGGGACGGCGGAGTGCGCGTGGCGATCATGGCCGCCTCGGTGAGAATCGTGGCCGAGCCGCAGAAGGGGTCGTGCAGCGGCGCGGCGGGATCCCAGCGCGATCGGAGCACCATGGCCGCCGCGAGATGCTCCCGCAGACTGCTCTCGTGGGACGTCGCGCGGTAGCCGCGCATGTGCAACGGCACTCCGGCTCCATCCAGACCGACCGAGAAGCGCCGGTTTTCGAGATAGCACATGACGTAGAGATCGGCCGATTCGGTGTCGACCGAAGGCCGGCGCCCCACACGCTCGACCATCCGGTCGCAGATGGCGTCTTTGATCCGATAGAGCCCGAATCGAGGGCTGCGCAGAAGGGAGGAGTGAACATTGAAGGTCACCCGGAAGGTCATCTCCGGCGTCAGCCAGCGCGTCCAGTCCATGGCGCGGACCGTTTCGTAGATCTCCTCCTCCCGCTCGATCTCGTAGAACGCGATCTCGCGAACGACGCGTGACGAGCACCGGAGGTGAATAAGAGCCCGGTAGAGGTCATCGAGAGTTCCTTCGAAGCGCGCCCGACCCGGCTCGATCCGCGTCACGGGGATTCCGATGGCGTCCAGCTCCGCCTTGACGACCTGTTCGATCCCCACGCCGATCGTCGCGTACAATCGCTCCGTCACAATGAAATCACTCGCGCGTTTCCTGATGCCGCCGAGTGCTCACGATCGCCGGTGCCCACGAGTTCGCGCATGAGGACTCCATGATCGGCGTTCGCCGCCCAACGGTCAACCGGCAGGACCTTGGCGCCCATCGCAGGCTGATCCGAACTCGGACCGTCCAGAGCTTCTTCGACAGGAGTTTAGCAGCTGTGCCCAATGCCATCTCGTAACCGATTGCAGGATCGATCGATTACGGCTGCCGTTCTTGTAAGACCCCCTCTTCGTCTACCCG
>VGJL01000016.1 GCA_016867495.1 Candidatus Eisenbacteria bacterium
CCACTTCCTTCTCGCCATCGACGGCCCTGCGGGAACGGGAAAGACGACGAGCGCCCGACTCGTGGCGGAGAGACTCGGCTTCGCCTACATCGACTCCGGGGCGCTCTATCGGGCGATCGCGGTTGCGGCGCGCGCGCGCGGAATCGACAGTCCCGAGGACGGGCGGCTCCGGCCGCTCCTCATGAACCTGCCCCTGCGCGCGAAGGCCGCCCGGGACGGTTTCCGCGTCTATCTCGGGGGCGAGGAAGTCACGACGGAGCTGAGAGACCCCCGCGTCAGCGCGCTCGCATCGAAGCTGGCTGTCGATCCATCCGTCCGGGGGCGGGTCGAGGCTTGGCTCAAGGAGCTGGCGGGCCTCGGCCCCTCGGTCGTCGAGGGAAGGGACATCGGGACCGATGTGTTCCCCGGCGCGGACCTGAAGATCTTCCTCACCGCTTCCCTCGAGGCGAGGGCAGAGCGGAGGAGCCTCGAGCTCCGGGAGAAGGGTCTCGATGCCAGCGCGGAGGATGTGGCCGCGGCGATCGTCGAGCGCGACCGCAGGGACTCCGAGAGGAGCGTGGCGCCTCTCAGGCAGGCGCCTGACGCGGTCGTGATCGACACCACGGCGCTTGACGTGGAAGGCCAGATTCTGAGAATCCTCGGCGCCTGGGAGCGCTTCCGCCCGAGGCGACCGCGGTTCTTCTACCGGATCGAGCAATGGTCGATCCGGACCTTCGCCGGGCTCTTCTGGGGCCTTCGCGTGGAAGGGGCCGAGCGGGTTCCGCGCGGCGGACCGGTCATCCTGGCGGCGAACCACAAGTCCTATCTCGACCCTCCCTTGATCGGCGCGCTGCTGCCGAGAGAGATCCACTATCTCGCCAAGCGCCAGCTCTTCGACGTCCCTCTCTTCGGAGCGTGGGTCCGCGCGAGCAACGCGATCCCGATCGACCGCGAGGGGTTCGATCGGCGGGGGATCGAGCGGGCCCTCGAAACCATCAGGGCCGGCAACGCCCTGCTCGTTTTCCCGGAAGGGACAAGGATCCGCCGGGAGGGGTTGGGCCCGCCGAAGGAGGGAATCGCCATGCTCATCGCCAGAGCGGGATGCGCGGTGATTCCCGTGCGCCTGAAGGGGACATGGAAGGGAGAGAGAAGGGGCGCCGGCCGCCGGGGGATCACCGTCCGCTTCGGCGAACCCCTCCTTTTCCCCCCGGTGCCGCCCGGCCGGGAGGGACGCTCGCGATTCCCCGAGATCGCCGCCCGTGTGATGGAGTCGATCGCCGCCGCCGGCGCCGGTCGGGACGAAGGACCGGGGAGGGAGACCGGGGGCGGCTGACCCGAGGGGGTGGCGCCAGAGGGTGGCGCCAGAGGGGGCTTGATCCCCCGGGCCTTCATGGATAGACTGATCGATCTGCGGAGTGCCCATCCGGCCGCCGCACGGCCAAGCGCCGAATCCATGTTCCAAGGAGGTCAGCTTCACATGTATCACGATCCGGATGCTCCCGGACTGCAGGAAGGTACGCCCGCCTACAGGCCCCCCCCTCAGCGAGGGAAGGTGATCCGCCTCGTCAACATCGACGACGAGTCGGATCCAGGAGCGGAATCGCTCAAGGAGCTCATGAGTCTCTACGAGGACTCGCTCAGCCACGTCGAGGAAGGGGAGATCCTGAAGGGACGCATCCTCCGTGTGGACGAGAAGGAAGTGATGGTCGACATCGGGTTCAAGTCCGAAGGGGTCATCCCGATCGAGGAGTTCGCCGAGGTCGACCAGATCAAGGTCGGCGAGGAGATCGACGTCTTCCTGGAGAAGATGGAGGACCAGGATGGGCTCGTCGTTCTCTCGAAGCAGCGCGCCGACTTCGTGAAGGTGTGGGATCGGGTGCGCGATGCGGCCGAGAAGGGGGAAGTCGTCGAGGGGCGCCTCGTCCGCAAGATCAAGGGTGGGGCGGTCGTCGATCTCTACGGCGTCGAGGCGTTCCTGCCTGGAAGCCAGATCGCGCTTCGCCCGCCTCAGGCGATCGAGAGCCTGATGAACCAGACGCTCCAGTTCAAGATCATCAAGCTCAACAAGCGCCGCAGGAACATCGTCGTCTCGCGGCGGCTCGTTCTCGAGCAGGAGAGGGAGTCGGCGAAGGAGGAGATCATCCGCGATCTCGAGGCCGGCCAGATCCGCGAGGGGTACGTCAAGAACATCACCGATTTCGGCGCCTTCGTCGACCTCGGCGGAATCGACGGCCTTCTGCACATCACGGACATGTCCTGGGGCCGTGTGAAGCACCCCTCCGAGGTCGTCACCGTTGGCGACCAGATCAAGGTCAAGATCCTCTCCTTCGAGCCGGAGCGGGAACGAATCAGTCTCGGCCTGAAGCAGCTGATGGAGTATCCCTGGGAGCGGGTGCAGGAGAAGTACCCGGTCGGCGTCAAGGTGCAGGGCAAGGTGGTCTCGATCACCGAGTACGGCGCCTTCGTCGAGCTCGAGCGGGGCGTCGAGGGCCTGATCCACGTCTCCGAGATGTCCTGGACCAAGCATGTGAGGCATCCGAACAAGATCCTGACCGAGGGGCAGGACATCGAGTGCATGGTGCTCAAGGTCGACCGCGAGCACGAGAAGATCTCGCTTGGCCTCAAGCAGGTCGAGCCTGATCCCTGGCTCACCCTTGACGAGACCTACCCTCCGGGGGCGGTGGTCGAGGGGAAGGTCCGCAACCTGACGAACTTCGGGGCCTTCGTCGAGCTGATGGACGGGATCGATGGGCTCGTCCACATCTCCGACATGTCGTGGACCCGGCGCGTCGGCCATCCGAGCGAGGTCCTCAAGAAGGGCGACAAGGTCGACGTGAAGGTGCTGAACATCGACAAGGAGTCGCGCAGGATCAGCCTGGGCCTCAAGCAGGTGACCGACGATCCCTGGCCCGAGATCCAGTACCGCTACCCCGTCGGGATGACCGTCACGGGCAGGGTGGTGCGCGTGATCGACAGGGGGGCGATCGTCCTGATCGATGGCGAGGTCGAGGGATTCGTTCCCGCGATGCAGCTTGGCCTCGAGAGCTTCAGGCATCCCGGCGAGCACTTCCAGGCCGACGATGAGCTGGAGTTGAAGGTCATGCGGACCGATCTGGCCAATCACAGGATGGTCCTCTCGGCCAAGGCCTGGTTGCAGGAGCAGGATCCCGAGTCCCAGAAGGCCTATGTCGACAAGTACAGCCAGAAGAGAGCGACCGTGACCGAGTCGTCCGAGGAGGGCGCGGTGGAGATTCCGATGGACGACGTGCCGGAAGACGAGGTGTAGTCCGGCTCGCACGACGACCGATCGGGGGCGCCCGCGCTCGGGCGTCCCCGATCTCTTTGACGTCGGAGCGCTGCGGGCCCGTCGGCCTCTCGCGGCGCCCCTGCCCCCCTCTCAGGTGCAATCGATCGCGTCCGGGAGGCGCGGCCGGTCACCGGAAGCGCCTTGCCCCGCGCGAAGCGTGGATCGTAAGATGAAGCGGCGTGATCGCTGACGGAGGTGGCGCGTGTCCTTCCTCAAGATGCTGCTCGGGCTGGCCTTTCTGGTCGCGGTGCTCTTCTTCGCCGTCCTCAACCTGGAGGAGACGATCGATCTGAGGCTCTGGGCGGACGCGGCCCACACATACCGCGACGTCCCTCTTGTCCTTGCGGTGTTCTTCGCCTACCTGTTCGGGATCGTGACTCACTTCATTGTCTCGCTCGCCCGCGACATACGCCTGCGGACCGAGATCGGGAAGCTCCGGGGAGAGAACCGGTCGCTCCAGGATGAGATCCTCAAGCTCCGCGGTTCCGCCCTCGACGACCTGCCGATGACGGAGGCCGGGGACGGCGCGGCGCCGGGAGGGCGGGGCGCGTGAACCTCGGCCAGTTCTTGCTCCTGGTCGTGATCCTCGCCGCGATCCTCGCGTTCGTTGGGGCGCCGTGGTGGGCTGGGCGCAGGCGCGAGCCGGCCGCGCAGGACTCCTCGGGGAGCTACCTCGGGGCGATCGACGCTCTCATCCGCGGCGATCGTCCGGCGGGGCTCGCGCATCTGCGCGATCTCGCGCGGAGCGATCCCGGGAATCTGCGCGCCTACATCCGCCTCGGCGATCTGCTGCGGAGGATGGGGTACCCCGAGCGAGCCTACAGGATCCACGCCGATCTCCTCGCGCGGAGCATCCCCGAGGAGGCCGATCGCCGGCGCCTTTACGAGAGCGCCCTTGAGGATCTGCGGGCCCTCGATCGGCCCGACGAAGAGATGGGGATCGCGGAGAAGCTCCTGGCCATCGATCCTCGGAGCGCGGCGGCGCTGCGCTCGCTCGTTCGCCAGCACGAGCGCCGCGGGGACTGGGACAGGGCTCTCGCCTACTTGGACGATTGGGACCGCCTGGAGCCGCAGGAGACCCGTCCGAGCCCCGCGCAGATGCGGATCGAGATGGCGCGCGGGCACATGGAGGCGGGCCGGCTGAAGGAAGCGCGAAAGCTGCTCGACGAGGCCGCCGGCATGCCGAGGGACGGGGCGATCGCGAGGATCCTGATGGGCGACCTCCTCGCGCAGGAGGGGGATCTGGAGCGGGCCTGCGAGGAGTGGATCGCCTATCTCGGGGATCATGGTCATCAGGCCGATCAGGTTCTGGTCAGGCTCGAACGCGCCTACTTCGAGCTGGGGCGCTTCGGGGACCTGGCGCACGTCTACGAGACCCTTGCCGCCGGGCGGCAGGGGAATCCGCACGCGGCGATCGCGCTCGCGGAGATGCACCGTCGGAGGGGAAGGCTCGAAGAGGCGGCCCGCCAGCTCGAGGCGCTCCTCGAGCAGAGGCCCGGAGAGCGTCGAGCCCGGCGGCGGCTGGTCGGCGCCCTCCTTGCTCTGGGTCGCACGGAGCAGGCCATGCGGGAGCTGGACGGGCTCCTCGCTGAGATCGATCCGCCTTCCGCCGGCTCCGCCTGCGCGGCGTGCGGCGCCCCCATCGAGGATGTCTCGGTGCGGTGCCGGCGCTGCGCGAGCTGGCTGGAGCCGGCCCGAGGGGAGCGGCTTCCGGAGACGCGTCCCCGGATCGGCCCCCACGCGGACTAGGACCGTGCGCGCACTCCCTCGCGAGACAGCCGGCCGGTCTCGGCGGCGTCCGTCCCGGATCCTCGATCTGCGGCCGCCAAGCCGCGCTCAGCTCGCCATGGTCCTGACTCTGGCCTGCGCGCTGGGGTTCGCAAGTGGCGCGCGGGCAGAGAGGGAGGGGCCCGCGACGCTCCTCAAGGATCTCATCGATGGCATCGCGCCCGCCGACCGGGAGGATTCGGCCCTGGAGGCGCGGCAGACGAGGGACGGATCGGAGGCGCTGCGATTGCGCGGGGCTCTGCAGTCCCGCTTCGGACGGGAGCGGGAGGGGGTGGAGAGCGCTCTCTGGATCGGCCTCTATTACTACGGAGTCGGGCAGGAGGAGGAGGCGCTCGCCTACTTCGAGCGAGCCCGGCGCCACGCAGCCGATCCCGATCTCTTGGCTCGCGCGAGCTTCTGGTGCGAGCAGGCCCGCATGCGGACGGGACACGAGCCCCTTGGCGCGGAGGAAAGCGAGCCGGGCGTCGGGGTCTGGGCGACGCTGAGGAGGCTGGTGGGCGTGGATCGCGCGATCGCGAGCGGTCGCCGCGGACAGGCGGAGGAGGGGGTCCTCGCGCTCGAGGGGGAAATGCGGCGCGCAGGCATTTTGGGACTCGGTCTGGCGCGCTGGGGCGAGATCCTCCAGCTTCCGGGGACGGGGAGGCTCGCGAGAAGCGAGATCGCCCCGATGATCCGCGCCTGCGCGGCTCTGCCTGAGCGCCTCCACGCGCCAGCGATCTCCTCGGGTCCTCTCACGGAGCCAGGGGGATGGGCGGTGCAGTTCGGCGCGTTCCTCGAGCGCGAGAACGCGGAAGGGCAGGTGGCGGAGCTCGCTCGCCTAGGGCTCGAGGTGGGAATCGAGGAAACGAGGCAAGGAGGCCGCGTCTGGTACCGGACCCGCATCGGAGGGATCGACGGGAGGGACGCGGCGGACAGCGTCGCGGCCGCCGCGACGGAGCGGACGGGGCGCGCCTGCGAGGTCGTCCGCGCGCCATGAGGCGCCCGCGCTCGACGACCCCCATGATGGAGCAGTACCTCGGGGTGAAGGAGAAACACCCCGACACGGTGCTTCTCTACCGGATGGGTGACTTCTATGAGACCTTCTACGACGATGCCGTCACGCTCTCCCGGGTTCTCGGGATCGCGCTGACCTCCCGCAATCCCGGCGACGCCGAACCGATCCCGCTGGCCGGCATCCCCTGGCACAGCGCCGAGCCTCAAGTCGCGAAGCTCCTGCGTGCGGGGCACCGGGTCGCGATCTGCGAGCAGGTAGGCTCGGCCGAGGAGAGCAAGGGCCTGATCGAGCGACGCGTCATCGAGGTCATGAGTCCGGGAACGGCGGTGACCGATCCCCTCCTGACGGGCAACATGTTCAACTATCTGGCCGCGGTTCATGGGTCCGGGGACGGCGTGGGTCTCGCGGTCGCCGACATCTCGACCGGCGCATTCCTGGCGGGAGACCTCACGGAGGAGGAGGCGGAGGAGGAGCTGGCGCGACTCGCCCCGAGCGAGATCCTGCAGCCCGAGGGGTGGGCCTCTCCGCGCCTGGAGAAGTTCCTGGCAGAGCATCTCCCGGGGGCCTTCCGGACAAGCCTGGACGGCTGGCGCTTCAGTCCCTCGCGCGCCGATGGCATCCTGCGCGAGCAGTTCCGCGTGGCGACGCTCGAAGGATACGGTTTCCGGGAATCGACGCCGGCGCTCGGGGCCGCGGCGGCCCTCATCGAGTACGCGCGGGAGCAGAAGCAATCGACCCTGGCCCACCTTGGCGGCCTCCAGCGGATCCGACCCGCGGAATACCTCATCCTGGACGACGCCTCGATCCGTGGGCTCGAGATCCTCGAACCCCTCGCCATGGGAGGGCGGGAGGCGACCCTGGTCGCGGTCCTGGATCGGACCCGAACGGCGGCCGGAGGGAGGCGATTGCGCGAGGCGCTTGCCCGCCCCTTCCGCGCTCCCGAACCGGCGCGAGCGCGACAGGATCGGATCGCGTCGCTCCTAGAGGACGGGCAGGCCAGATCTGATCTCGCGCGCTCGCTCGAGCAGATGTCGGACATCGAGAGGATCCTCGGAAGGGTCCACTGCGAGCGGGCGACGCCGCGCGATCTGGCGGGTCTCAGGCGGACGCTCCTGGCCGCTCCGGCGCTCGATCGGATCCTCGCGGCGCGCCCCGCCTGGAGCGGCCTGCAGATTCCGGAGTCGTGCGAGGCGCTGGGTCGCGATCTGCATGCGGCGCTCGTCGAGCAGCCGGCCATCAGCCCGCGCGACGGGGAGGTCATCAAAGACGGCCACGATCGCGAGCTCGACGCCGCGCGCGACGCCGCCCGCGGAGGCAAGCGATGGATGGCCGATCTGGAGAGCAGGGAGCGCGAGGCGACGGGGATCGCGAACCTGAAGGTCGGCTACAACAGGGTCTTCGGATACTACATAGAGGTCACCCGATCGCAGATCTCCCGGGTGCCCGAGCGATACCTGCGCCGCCAGACGCTCTCCACGGGGGAGCGCTACGTGACCCCCGAGATCAAGGAGCAGGAGGAGTTGATCCTGGGCGCGGAAGCGGCGGTGTCGCGCCGGCAGGAAGAGCTCTTCGGATCTCTTTGCGGGCGGGTGGCCGGGGAGACCGCCGCTCTGCAGGATGCCGCGCGCGCCATCGCGGAGATCGACCTGGTTCTCTCTCTCGCGGAGGTCGCGATCGCGGGCAACTACGCGAAGCCGCAGCTTCAGATCTCCCGCGCCATCCACATCGAGGAGGGGAGGCATCCCGTCGTGGAACGGGCGGTCGGGATCGGATCGTTCGTTCCCAACGATCTCTCCCTCGACGGGGAAGAGCGCCAGATCGTCATCCTGACGGGCCCCAACATGGCAGGGAAGTCGACCTACCTGCGGCAGACCGGGCTGATCGTGCTGATGGCGCAGATCGGCTCGTATGTCCCCGCGCGAGCGGCCACGATCGGGATGGCCGACAGGATCTTCACGCGCGTGGGCGCCCACGATGTCCTGGCAAGAGGACAGTCGACCTTCCTTGTCGAGATGGTGGAGACGAGCAACATCCTGCGCCACGCGACCTCCGAGAGCCTGGTGCTGATGGATGAAGTGGGTCGCGGGACCTCGACCTACGACGGCGTCTCGATCGCCTGGTCCGTGGCGGAGGCCCTGCGGCAGGAGGCGCGGCGAAGGCCGCGCGTCATCTTCGCGACGCACTTCCACGAGCTGACGCGTCTCGGCCAGAGGGAAGGCTACGTCAACCTGAATGTCCTCGTCCGCGAATGGGGGGATGAAGTGATCTTCCTCAGGAAGGTGATTCCCGGGGGGGCGGACAGGAGCTACGGGATCGAGGTCGCCCGCCTCGCCGGGGTCCCCGAGACGGTGGTGCGACGCGCGGCGGAGATCCTGAGGGACCTCGAGCGGGGCGTCTCCCGCGGAATCGAGGGGGCCCAGGCGGCGCCCTCGGGAGGCGAGCCGGAGCAGCTGCCCCTCTTCGCCGGCGGCGAGTGGGACTGGCTGGTCGAGGATCTGGCCGGCCTCGATCCCTCGCGCCTCACCCCCCTGGACGCCCTCGAGAGGATCCACCGGTGGGTCGAGCGCGTTGACCGGCAGCGACGCGGATCCGTATAGTTGGTCTGGAGGAGCTAGCCGATGGACTCCCGCGTTCCGCTCTTGATCGCCCTGGCCCTGTTCTGTGGATGCTCCACCTACAAGGAGATCCCGCGCGCCGAGCTCGTCGCGGACGCCTCCCTGGGAAAGGTCCGAGTGGCGACGATCGATGGCTTCGAGTACCGCTTCGCGAAGGCGGAAGTCTACCCCGACACGCTCGTCGGATTCTACGAGGTGACCGAGGAGCGCACCGGGTCGGGGGGCGAGGTCTGGTTCGAGGATGTCCTGCGGAGGCAGGAGATCCCCCTCCCGCGCGTCGCGAGGGTGGAGCTTGTCAACAAGGATCCTGTGCGCACGGCCCTGTATGGGGCCACCATCGCGGCCGCCGGCTACTTTCTCGTGACGCTCGTTGACGAGAATCGCGTGAAGGGCGGCAGCGTCCCGGGCGGCGGCAAGGGCGGCATCGTCAATCCATGAGTCCGCCCGGGGCCGCGACCTCTCAGGAACGGCTCGCCTCCCTCTCCCTCTTCTATCCGATGTACAACGAGGAGGGCAACATCGAGCTTGCCGCTCAGCGCGCGCTCGAGATCCTCCCGGGCGTGGCGGAGGAGTTCGAGATCATCCTCGTCGATGACGGCTCGCGCGACGCTACCGGGGCGATCGCGGACCGTTTGGCGGCCGGCGATCCCCGGATCCGGGCCATCCATCATCCGACGAACCTCGGCTACGGCGCGGCCCTTACGAGCGGGATTCGGGCCTCCCGCTTCGAGTGGATCTTCTACACGGACGGCGACAATCAATTCGACCTCCGAGAGATCGACCTGCTCCTTCCCCTGCGGCACGGGCACGAGATCGTGAGCGGATTCCGGATCGACCGGCGCGATCCCGTGAACCGCAAGCTCAACGCGTGGCTGTTCAACTCGCTCGTCCGGCTCCTCTTCGGCTTCCGCCTGCGGGATGTCGACTGCGCGTTCAAGCTCTACCGCGCATCGATCTTCGAAGGGATGGATCTCGTGAGCCGGGGGGCGCTCATCGATGTGGAGATCATCGCCAGGGCCCGCAAGCGTGGGGCGCGTGTCGTGGAGATCGGGGTCCACCACTTCCCGAGGACCGTCGGCTCCCAGACAGGCGCGAAGCTCTCCGTCATTCTTCGCGCCTTTCGAGAGTTGCTCCGCCTCTGGGGAGAGCTGCGCTAGGTGATCGGGGGCGGCGCCGCGCCCGGACGGTCGATCCTCGCCCGCGCGCGCCTCCCCGCCGGGCTCCTGCTCGCCCTCCTGCTTGTGACTCTCGCGGCACCTCTCGCCCGCGGCGAGGATCTGCTTCTCGTCCTCCGGAAGCTCACCCTCTACCTGGGCCTCCTCTTCGCGGTGGCTGTCGCCTGGGCGCTGGCGCCCGCGCCGCTCGGCCGCCTGGCCCGGAGTCTGGACGGCGGGCTCGATCGCGCGGGCCGAGCGCTCGACAGACCTCATGCCGGCTGGATCCTCCTCCTTCCGATCTTCGCCTACGCGCTCGTCTGGGGGATCTTCTCGATCCTGAGGCACCAGGCTCTCAACTCCAGCGGCTTCGATCTCGCGATCCAGCACCAGGTCGTCTGGAATCTGGCCCATAGGAGGCCCTTCGAGAGCTCCATCGAGGTGGCCAACTACCTCGGCGACCACGTCGCCCTGACCCTGCCCGCATTCGCGCCCCTGCTCTGGATCTGGGATGACGTCAGGATCCTGCTCGTCGCGCAGGGCGTCGTCCTCGCGCTCGGGGCATGGCCCATCTACCGCCTCGCGGCCCGGCGGTCCGGCGGCCCTCTGACCGGTCTCGTCTGGGCCGCCGCCTATCTCGCGACACCGGCTGTCGGCTTCATGAACCGCTACGACTTCCACGATCTGGTCCTGGCGCTGCCTCTTCTGCTCGCCGCGATCGACGCGGTGGACGAGGGACGCTGGGGCAGGGCGACGGTCTGGATGATCCTCGCGGCGGCCACGAGGGAGGAGGTCGGGCTCGCGGTCGCCTTCCTCGGGCTCTGGAGCGCTCTGGCGCGCAGGCGCTTCCTGTGGGGCCTCTGCTTCTTCGTCGGAGGGATCGTCTGGTCGGCGGCCGCTCTCTATGTCGTGATTCCTCACTTCCGGGCAGGCGCGGCTTCCGACACGCTCGCGAGATACGGATGGCTGGGAGGCGGCCCGGGGGAGATCCTCGACACCCTGTTGACGGAGCCCTGGAGGCTCTTCACGAGCTCCTACCACCGCGTGCGCCGCGCTCTGTTTCCGGCGCAGCTCCTCTGGCCCTACGGCGGGCTCTCGCTCCTCTCCCTTGGCTGCCTCGCTCCGGGCCTGCCGAACCTCGCCCTCTCCCTGACTTCGAGCGCGGTGAGCCAGAACTCGATCTACTTCCAGTACAACGCGCCGATCCTCCCGTTCGTCATCTGGTCGGCGCTGCGCGGATGGACCCGCCTGCGGAGCGCGGGGCGGTCGCGGGGGATGCTCCTGCTTCTCCTCCTCTTCTCTCTCTTGGCGGCGAACTGGGCCGACCCCGCGCTGCTCAAGGATGTCGGGCGTCCCTACACGATCGTCGATGGGACGCGGCCACGCCACAATCTCGACGCTTTCCGGCAGGCAAGCCTCCTCATCCCCCGGGATGCCGACCTGCTTGCCTCCAACAACCTGGCGCCCCACTTCTCGGCCCGTCGAGATCTGTTCATCCTCCACACGAAGAGAGAGAATCGCCTCGCGAGCTGGGCGATGATCGATCTGAGCGATCGAAGGCATCTCGAGTCCCGCGCGGACGTGGATCGCCTCGTCGCGCGGTGGATCCAGGAAGGAACCTACGCGCCGCGCTTCCTCCGGGATGGAATCCTCGTTCTCGAGCGGGGAGGGACGGAAGACCCCGATGCGGCCGCCGCGCTCCGGCGCCACCTGGACGAGGTCCCGGCCGTCCCCGCCGCCCGCTGAGGGGTCGCCTCCGCGTCAGGTCGTTCTTCCCAGCGGCGCTCTCCCTCCGGTAGGATCGACCCGATGCGAGCGAAGGGTGGCGAGCAGGACTGGTTCGTCCAGGCTTTCGACGATCAGTACCCGAGCCTGTACGCGCACCGGGATCTGGCCGAAGCCCGCGCGATCCTCGAGCGCCTCTTCCCGCTCGCCGCGCTGGAAGGGGGGCGTCTCCTCGATCTCGGGTGCGGCGAGGGGCGCTTTCTGCAGGCCCTCGCCGGCCGCCGTGTCGTGTCGATCGGACTCGATCTGTCCGCGCCCCTCCTGAGAAGGGCCAGGAGCAGGACTCCCTCGATCCCGCTCGCGCGCGCCGACATGAGGAGCCTCCCGTTTCGACCCGGCTCCTTTCGCTGGGTGCTCCTGATGTTCACGACCTTCGGCTACTTCGCCGAGGACGGCGAGAACCTGCAGGTCATCAAGGGCATCGCTGAGATCCTCGAGCCCGGAGGAACGCTCTTGCTCGACACGATCAACGCGGCGTATGTGAGGAAGAATCTGATCCCCCGGTCCGTGCGGCTCGCCGGAAACCGCGAGATCAGGGAGAAGCGCTGGATCGATCCGGCGGGGCCGTACCTCTGGAAGGAGTCCGAGGTCCTGGCGGGGGAGGAGGAGCCTGCGCGGGTCTCGAGGGAGAGATTGCGTCTCTACGAGACGGAGGAGATCGATGCGATGCTCTCGCGCTCCGGGATGCGGGTAGAGCAGCGGTTGGGCGATTACGATGCCGGCAGATTCGATCCCGAGCGATCGCCGCGGCTCATCGTGTTGGCGAGATTGGAAGGAGGAAGGCCCTGAGGCTCCTGGGATGGCGGGAGGGGAGAGGCAGCGAGGGCCCCGCCGAATGGGGGACGGGCCGCGCCGGGATCCTGAGGGACGACGCGGGCGCCTACCGTTCCCTCATCGGGCGCCTCGCGCGTCAATCCGGAATCCCCGAGTGGGAGGAGCCGCTCGCGAGAGGGGAGGCGGCGGTCGTTCTCACCGGCCAGCAGCCCGCCCTCCTCGGCGGCCCGCTCTATACCCTCTACAAGACCTTCACGGCCATCGAGGCGGCCCGAAGGATGCGCGCCGCCGGGCGCCCGACGATCGCGGCCTTCTGGTGCGTCGGCGACGATACGGATCACGACGAAGTCTCTTCTTCGTCATGGCCGCTCGAGAACGGGGCTGTCAGGCGGGTCCGCGACGAAGTCCCGGCGGAGGGCCGGCGGATCGGGGGTCTGGAGGTCGCCAGGATGCTTCCCAGTCGCGCCCAGCTCGGCGCGGACTGGCCGGACTCGCGAGGAGGGCCGGAGGCGCTGGACGACGACCTGAGGCGACTGGGGAACGGCGGCTGGAGCGGCTTCCTCCGCGCGGCGCTGCTCCATCTGGCCTCCGGCGAGCCTCTTCTGTTCGTCGACGGAAACGACCCCGCTGTGATAGAAGCGTCCCAGCCCTTGCTGAGGCGGTTCGCGCCCGAGAGGCGCGCTCTCGCCTCGGAGATCGAGTCGGTCGCCCGAGGATGGAGCGCGCCGGGGGCGTCTCCGCCGCTCTCGGGAGAGGAAGCGCTCCGTTCCCTTTACCTCCTGGCCGGAAGCGGAAGGAGCATTCTCGATCCTGACACCCAGCCGCCGCGGGGCGGGACTCTCCTGCCGAACGTGGTCCTGCGTCCGGCGCTCCAGGAGCATCTTCTGCCGGTCGCGCGGGTCGTCTGCGGCGGGGCCGAGATCGCATACAGGTCGCTGCTCGGGCCGGTCTACGCGCGCGCCGGAATGGAATCGGCGCCGCTGATGCCCCGTTTCGCGGCGACCTTCTTCCCGCCGGCCTGGTCGAGCGGGGCGAAGGCGCCCGATCCGAGACTTGCGCTCGAGGATCCCGCGGGCGCTCTCGATCGCTGGGCGTGGGAAGGCCTCGAGCCGGGGCTCGCGGAACGCGTCCGCGACCTCCGGGAAACGACGCGCGGCCGGCTGGATGATCTGAGAGGTTCTCTCGCGCCGATCGACGCCAGCCTGGTGCAGACGATCGAGTCTGTCGGAGCCAAGATCGACTTCCAGGTCGGCCGTCTCGAAGAGGCGCTCCATGCGAAGGCCCGCCTGCTCCTCAGACGGAGCCACCCTGGACTGGCCGATCTCCGGGAGTTCCTCATCCCGCGAGGCAAGCCCCAGGAACGCTCCTTCACGCTCTGGACTCCCTTCCTCTGGGAAGGGCCGGAGGCGGCGGTCCAGCTGCGGGAGGCGGTCGCCGCGTGGTTCGACCGTGGTGAGCGCGGTCACGCCCTTCTCGCCCTCAACGACAGGGGGGCATCTTCATGACGGGGGAAGAGCTTCGCATCGGGGTCGCCTGCTATCCCAGCATGGGCGGGAGCGGGATTGTCGCGACCGAGCTTGGCCTGGCCCTGGCCTCGCGGGGTCACGAGATCCACTTCGTCAGCTATGCCCCGCCCGTGCGCCTGAAGGGATACATCGAGAACGTCCGCTTCCATCAGGTGATCACCGACAACTACCCCGTCTTTCACCATCCCCCCTACATGCTGAGCCTCGCGACCAAGCTCGTCGAGGTCGCCAGGGAGCACCGACTCGACCTGGTCCATGCCCACTACGCGATCCCCCACGCGACATGCGCGTTCCTGGCGCGGGAGATGCTTGCGGAGCGCGCGCTGCGGACAGTCACAACGCTCCACGGGACCGACATCACGCTCGTTGGAGTCCAGCCCTCCTTCCAAAGCGCGGTGCGGTTCAGCATCGAGCGGAGCGATGGCGTGACCGCCGTCTCGGATTGGCTTCGCGAGCGGACCCTCGCGGCCTTCGAGGTCTCCCGCCCGATCGAGGTGATTCCCAACTTCGTCGACACCGCGCGCTTCGCTCCGAGGAAGCCGCAGGAGGGCCGCGGTTTCTTCCGCTGTCCCGGCACGAAGATCGTGATGCACGCAAGCAACTTCAGGCCCGTGAAGAACATCCCGGGAGTGATCCGGACCTTCGCCGGGATCGTGAGCAGGATTCCGGCGAGCCTTGTTCTGATCGGGGAGGGGCCTGGGCTGACGGCCGCTCACGAGATGGTGCGATCGATGGGCCTGTCGGGCTCGGTCTTCTTCCTCGGGATGCAGGATGCGATGGACGAGCTGCTGCCCGAAGCCGATCTGCTCCTGCTTCCGAGCGAGCATGAGAGCTTCGGCCTGATCGCCCTGGAGGCGATGGCATGCGGCGTCCCGGTCATCGCGACCGACAGGGGAGGGACTTCGGAGTTGATCGACTCGGGAGTCACCGGCCTTCTGGCCGACCCCTTCGACGAGCGGAGCATGATCGAGTGGGGAGTCCGGGTGCTGAGCGATGCCGCGCTCTGGGAGAGAGTCTCGAGGGCGGCCCGGGAGCGCGCCAAGGAGCGCTTCGACCAGGATCGGATCGTCGACGCCTACGCCGCCTTCTACCGGAAAGTCCTGTCCGGAGGGTGAGGAATGAGCCGCGCGCTAGAGGGGTTTGGCTGCGTCCCAGACGCTCGCCTGGCGCATCCGCTCGACCCGGCTAGGTTCTGGGGGCGCCGGGCCTCGCGGCGCGCCTGCTCGCCTCTCGGATCCAGCCAAGTGCGTCTAGCTGTCGCGCCGCCAGATGACAGCCGCCATCCGCCCGCTCCGCGCTCCGTCCCTCCTGTAGGAGAAGAACATCTCGGCCTCGCAGGAGGTGCAGATCCCGCAGGCGTCGATACCATCTTCTGAGACGCCCGCCGCGGTGAGATCGGCTTCGATCGCCGCTCTGAGATCCAAGTGCCTGGCGCCGGAAGCGCCCCGGAGATGGTCGGGAGCGAAGAGAGCGGCGACCTCGTCACGGACCGGGTAGCAGCAGGGGCCGATGCCCGGGCCGATCCATGCGCGCAGTCGAGAGGCGGGGTTTCCGCCTGCGACCGAGACGGCCCCCGCCAGCGCCCCGACGATCCCCGCCCGGACTCCACGCCATCCGCAGTGTGCGAGACCGATGCAGTCGTCACCCGCGAGAAAGAGGGGATAGCAGTCGGCGACGGTCAGCCAGAGAGGGAGTTCAACGCTTCGCGTGAGAAGACCGTCGCAGCCGCGGTAGGTTCCGGGGGAGATCACGGCGACGCAATCCCGGCCGTGATCGAGTCGGGCCCGAGCGGCGCCGCCGGGAAGGCTGAGGGCCGAGGCCAGGAGGCGCTCGTTTTCCTCGACATCGGAGATCTCATCTCCTGCGCTCCGGCCGAGGTTCAGTGTGTCGAAGGGAGGATTGCTGACCCCGCCTGAGCGCAAGCTGACGGCCGCCAGGGTCCCCCGTAGCCAGTCCGCCGGAGGGGCGACCCAGCCAATCCCTTGTCTCTCTTGAAGTTGGTGTCCCACAGGTGGCGATTCTAGTGATCGAGGTTCCTTCAGTGAAGGGGGCAAGTTGCCGATCTTTGTTCTGTGTAAGACATGAGAGAGACGGAGTCCGAGGATCGCCCAGGAGGGGTAGGGAGCCGCCTCCTAGCCGGCTACGGGGGAAATCGTCCCCTGACGGGCTACGTGTTGCTCGTTGCCTCGCTCGGCGTCTCCCTCCTCCTTTTCCATGCCGGCACATCGACGCTCATCTCCTGGACCTTCCTCCTCTGGTTCCTCTTCAGCCTGGGAGCGGAGCTCCTGTGGCTCGACACCCCCACCGGAGAGGCGACGGACTCGATGGCCTCGACCTTCAATGTCGCGGTCCTCTACCTCTTTGGAAACTCCCTCTCCCTCTGGATCATCGGCCTCTCCGTCCTGGTCGCGACCCGCGCCATCCAGAAGCGCGACTGGACGCACTCCCTCTTCGGACTCGGCCAGATCGTCCTGACCGCCTATGTCGCCGGATCGGTCTTCCTCCACCTCGCGGGAGGAGAGGGGCGGATCGAGCACTTCCGCTCCGCGAGGGGGATCGGGGGGTTCGTCCTCGCGTGCCTCGCCTACTACGTCGTCAACACCTTCCTCGTCTCCGGGGCGATCGCCCTCGAGAAGAGGGCGCCCTTCATGGCGACGCTGCGGACGAACTACGTCTATCGCAACGCCGTCTTCTCGAATCTCGCCCTGTTCACCTTGAGCCCGATCCTGCTCCTCTCGTATCTCACCCTTGGATATCCGGGGGCCCTCCTCTTCTTCCTGCCCCTCGTGATCGTCAAGAAGCAGAACCGCGAGTACATCGAGCTCCAGAGGACGACGCAGGCGCTGATCTCCACGGAGAGGATGGCGGCCAAGGGAGAGATGGCAGCCGCCGTCGCCCACGAGATGAACAACTACCTGACCGTTCTCTCCGGCAAGGCGCAGCTTCTGCGGCGCAAGTTCGAGAAGGCCTCCCTGACCGAGTTCGTCAAGGACAGCGAGGCGATGTGGACGCAGGTGGAGCGGCTGACGCGACTGGCGAAGGGTCTTCTGGACTTCTCCCACCAGGAGCTCAAGATCAGCGTCTTCGACCTGAACGGACTCTGCCGAGAGACTGTCGATTTTCTGCAGCCACAGAACCAGTTCGACACGATCCGCCTCGAGGTGGAGCTCGAGCCGGACCTCGGCACCGTCGAAGGAGACGCGGGGCAGCTCCATCAGGTCCTCATGAACCTCTGCCGCAACGCCTCCGACGCGATCCGTGGCGCGGGCGGCAAGGAGGGGGAGATCCGCATCAAGACCCGGGCCGACCAGAAGGGATACGTGCGCGTCGAGGTGGAGGACACCGGCCCCGGCGTTCCTGCCAAGCTGAAGGCGCGGATCTTCGAGCCGGGGTTCACCACGAAGCCGGACGGGCACGGATTCGGCCTGGCGACGACGTTCCGCATAGTCGAAAACCACAAGGGAAGGATCTGGGTCGAGGATCGACCGGGCGGCGGGGCCAGGTTCATCTTCGTCTGGCCGCAGGGGAAGCCATCCGATAGGAGCGCTCTGGCAGCATAACATGTTGTATTGTACTGGAGTTATGCTATTCTTGAAAAACTGGGCCCGGTCGACCGGCGACCCGCCCCCATCCGGTCTTCGGGGCGCGCCGCCGCGCCGAAGCCGGCGGCCTTGATTCGACTTGACCGGTCTTGGGTCCGCCCGTTAGGCTCCCGCCGATTGCAGGCGGTCGCCGGGATGCGGCGCGTACCGGGCTTTCCCAGGGGAGGGGCATGACGCTCATCAGGATCCGGCGGTGGGGCGCGTGGCTCGCGAGCGGAGCGGCCGGCGCGCTCATCCTTCTGATTCTGCGGATCCACGGAGCGTCGCTGCCGGGGGGGCCGAAGCCCCTCGAGGAGGAATCGCTCTCCGAGCAGCTGCTTACCTATACCGAGGCCGACACTGTTCACCGCGGCGACACACTCTCGGGACTGCTCCTGAGGAATCGCGTCGACGTTCTGCAGATCCAGGAGATCCTGAGGGAGATCAGGACGCGCAACTACTTCTCGCCCCGCGCCCTTCGCAGGGGTCAGGTCCTGGAGTTCACCCGCGACGAGTGGGCCAACCTCGTGCGCCTCACGATCCGCCTTTCGCCGGAGGAGATCTTCGTCTTCGAGACGGGGGCGGATTCGCTCCGATCCTTCGCCCAGGCCGTAGACTCGGAGATGAGGGTGCGCAAGCTCTCGGGCACCGTCAAGTCGACCCTGGAGGAAGCGCTCTTGACGGCCGGTGGAGACTATGGCCTCTCGATCAAACTCGCGGACATCCTTGCCTGCGACATCGACTTCTGCACTGAAGTGCGCAAGGGCGATCGTTTCTCGCTCCTCGTCGAGGAGCGGTATGTCGACGGGACCTTCCTGAGTCACGGCGAGATCCTCTATGGATGGTACGAGGGAGAGGAGGCGAGCGGCAGCTGCGTCTACTTCCGTCCGACGGGCGGCAAAGGGGGCTACTACGACGCGGAGGGGAAGAGCCTCCAGCGGACGTTTCTGAAGAGCCCGCTCAACTACCGCCGCATCTCCTCGCACTTCTCCAAGAAGAGGTTCCATCCGATCCTCAAGAGATGGCGGCCCCATCACGGCGTCGACTACGCGGCGGCCGAGGGGACCCCGGTGGTCGCCGTCGCCGACGGCACCATCGAGTACGCCGGCTGGAAGGGCGGGTACGGCCGCTATGTGAAGATCCGGCACAACCGCGGTTACGCGACCTGCTACGGGCACTTGCGGAACGTCGCTTCAGGCGTCCGCGGGGGGGCTCGCATCAAGCAGGGGGACCGTGTCGGGACTGTGGGCAAGACCGGCCTGGCGACCGGACCTCATCTCCACTACGAGGTGATCGAGAACGGGAGGTCGGTCAATCCTCTTGCCCTCAAGACCTATCCGGCCGAGCCGATCGGTTCGGCGCAGCTGCCCGACTTCCAGAGGCTCGTGGCGGAGATGCAGGCCGCCGACGGGGACATGATCGCCGGCGCCGTCCTCTCCCCGAACGCATGGCAGGATCTGCTCGCCCAGAACAGCGCGTCCGACCTCCCCTCCGGCCCCAATTGACACTCTCGCGGATCGGATGCTAGCGTCTGTGTTCGGGGCTCGAGCCCCGGTGCCGCGTCCGCACGGGACTGTCGAGAGTGAAGGGGGAGGGGCGTGCCGAGTTCGAACCTGGAGACCTACTTGAGGTCCTTCCGGTCTGACCGCCAGCTCCGATCTTTCCAGGAACCGATTCAGGAAGATCTTGCGCGGATGCAGCATTCGCTCCGCGCCTTCTTCCGCTCCCGCGTCATGCTGATAGAGGAGGTGGGCGACCACCTTCTGGAGATGTCGGGCAAGCGCTTTCGCCCCGCCCTGACCCTCCTGATCTCGAGGCTCGGCGGGGAGCCCAGGCGCGATCCCGTGGCCGCGGCCTGTGTGATTGAGCTGATCCACACCGCCACGCTGGTCCACGATGACACGATCGACAAGAGCGCGCTGCGGCGCGGCATGCCGACGATCAACTCGCTCTACAACGACCTGGTCTCGACGATCTTCGGCGACTACATCTACACGAAGGCGCTCGTGGAGCTGATCGACCGCAACGACGACGACCTCTTCCGGGTCGTCACGCGCACGACCTATCAAATGTCGATCGGCGAGATGCTCCAGATCCAGCAGAAGCGATGCGCGTCGCTCAAGGAAGCCGAATACCTGGAGCTGGTCGACGCCAAGACCGCCTCGCTCATGGCCGCTTCATGCGAGGTCGGGGCGCTCATCGCCGACCTGTCCCCCGAACAGGTCGAGTCGCTTCGCGCCTTCGGGACCGATCTGGGCCGCGCCTACCAGATCACCGACGACATCTTCGACTACGTCGGCGACACAGGCGAGCTGGGAAAGTACGGGCTCTCCGATCTGGCGGAGGGGAAGGTCACGTTGCCGCTCATTCGCGCCCTCGGAGCCTGCGACGGCCGCGACCGTAGCCGCGTGGAGCAGATCCTCCGGAGTCCCGAGCTGAAAGGAGAGGATTGGCGTTTCGTCCTCGAGCTGCTGGCCTCGACGGGGGCGCTGGAGGAGTGCCGCCGCACGGCTCTCGATCTGGCGGGTCAGGCCGTTGGCCGCCTGGACGGATTCAACCCCTCGCCGTACCTCGACGGCCTTCGCGAGGCGGTCGAGTACGCAGTCAAGAGGAGCCATTGAAGCAGGGCCGTTCTCCTCGTCCCCTGGGGCAGAAAAGCCTGGCCAGGAAGATCGCCCGCCTGGCGCTCGAGAAGAAGGGGGAAGAGGTTCTGATCCTCGACCTCTCCGGTCTCTCCGCTGCATGCGACTACTTCGTGGTCTGTTCCGCCGGCTCCGAGCTGCAGGTCCAGGCGGTGGCCGATCACATAGAGAAGAAGCTGGCAGAGAGGGGGCAGCCCCCCTGGCATGTCGAGGGAAGGAGCCACCGGCGCTGGATCCTCCTCGATTTCGTCGACGTGGTCGTGCACGTCTTCCATAGAGAAACGAGGCAGTACTACCTGCTTGAGAAGCTCTGGGGCGACGCGGAGGTGACGGAGGTGCGGGAGCCGAAGAGGCGCGCGAGGGCGGAGGGGTGAGCGAGATCCTCGTCGTTGGATCAGTGGCCCTCGACACGATCCACACGCCGGGCGGAAGCGTCGCGGACGCGCTGGGCGGATCCGCGAGCTACTTCGCGCTGTCGGCGGCTCTCTATGTGCCGGTCCGCGTCGTCGCGGTCGTCGGCGACGACTTCTCCGAGGAGCACCGGGACGTGCTGGCATCGCGCTCGGTCGATCTGGCCGGGCTTCAGATCGCGAGCGGGAAGACCTTCCGTTGGGAGGGAATCTACGGCTCCGACATGAACGAGCGGACGACGGTGAGCACCGAGCTGAATGTCTTCGAGACGTTTCACCCCGTTCTGCCCGAGAGCTACAGGCAGGCCGGGGCCGTCTTCCTGGCGAACATCGACCCCCTCCTGCAGGAGGAGGTCCTCGATCAGCTCTCGTCTCCCTGGCTCGTCGTCCTGGATACGATGAACTACTGGATCGCCCATCGGAGGGCAGAGCTCCTGCGCGTGCTGCGTCGCGTGAACCTCTTCCTCATCAACGAAGGCGAGGCCAGGCAGCTGACGGGGGCCGACTCGATTCTCAGGGCCGCCGAGGGGATCAGGATGATGGGCCCCTCCACCGTCGTGATCAAGCGAGGGGAGTACGGCGCGCTCGCGAGGACGGAGCGGGGATGGTTTTCGCTCCCGGCCTATCCCGTTGAGACGCTCAAGGACCCCACTGGAGCCGGGGACAGCTTCGCGGGCGGAATGATCGGCCACATCGCCGAGAAGGGGACGGTGGACGAGGCCAGCATCCGCAGGGGCATGGCGCACGGGACGGCGGTCGCATCGTACGCGGTCGAGGAGTTCGGCGTCGGCGGCCTTCTCGAGATCCGCGAAGGGGCTCTGCGCGCGAGGGTGCGATCTCTCTCCGAGATGACGCGGTTCGATCCGGACTAGACGGCGTGGATTCGGCATGGGCGCGACTCGGGCGCGAGCGGCCCCGACCAGACCCTGAGGGACGGAGATGCTTGAGGAACGGGTTCACCGGATGGAGGCCGACCTCGAGCGGCTCGAGGGAGTGCGGCTGGCCCGCATGCGGGTCGCGGACGGCGAGATCATCGAGATCCACATCGTGGCCGACGCCGCCCGCAAGCCGAAGGGAATCGCGCGCGACGTGGTGACCGCCCTCTTCGCGCTCCACGGGATTCGGGTTCCGCATCAAAGAGTGAGCGTCGCCGCGACCCGCCCGGATTCGGGGGAGGGCTGTGGGAGCGCCGCGCCGGGCGTCGTCGTCTCGCTCGCGCAGCTCGCCAGCGCCGGCCAGACCTACCACTCCATCGTCGAGCTGCGCCGCGGAGGGCGCACCACGCGCGCGGGGGCCGACGCCCTCGCGACACGGGCGAACCGGAACAGGGTGGTCGCCCTTGCCGCGCTGCGCGCGGCCGGCGACATGGCCGGCGGAGCGCTTCCGCTCCATCTGGAGGATGTCAGGATCCTCCGCCTCGGGAGGACGCCGTTCGCCCTCGTCCATCTCGTCCACCTCTCCGGGGAAGAGGAGCGTCCGCTCGTCGGTTGCCGCGCGGCGGACACGGGGCTGCTGGAGGCGATCGCGGGGGCCGTTGTCGACGCGGTCGGGGCCATCGCCGAGTGGCCGGGCGTCGAGGAGGATCTGGAGTACGAAGTCCGGGAGGATCACCTGAGATGAATGGCCCTGAGAGAGAGGCGCCTCGTTACCAGGAATCGGGGGTTTCGCTCGAGAGCGGGATGGAATCGGTCCGCAGGATCCGTGAACGCGTCCGCACGACCTTCGGTCCCCGCGTCGAGAGCGAGATCGGCTCTTTCGCCGGCTTCTTCTCCTATCCGGAGCCCGGCTCGACCAGATTGCTGGTCAGCAGCATGGACGGCGTCGGCACGAAGCTGCGCGTCGCCGCGATGGCGGACCGCTGGGAGGGGGTCGGGTATGACATCGTCTCCCACTGCGTGAACGACATCCTGGTCCACGGCGCGCGTCCCCTCTTCTTCCTGGACTACATCGGCGCCGGGCGGCTCGATCCGGCCGTTGTGGATCGATTGGTCTCGGGCATGGTCGAGGCCTGCCGGCAGGCCCGATGCGCCCTCGTGGGAGGGGAGACGGCGGAGATGCCGGGAATGTATGCGCCCAGCGAGCTCGATCTCGTCGGGTGCATCGTGGGGGATGTGGCGCGCGCGGAGGTGATCGACGGCCGCGCGATCGCGCCCGGCGATCGCCTGCTGGGCCTCGCCTCCGACGGCCTCCACACCAACGGGTACTCGCTGGCGCGGAAGATCCTTTTCGATGAGGCCCGCCTCTCCGTCCACGATCCCTTCCCGGGGCTCGACTCCACCGTGGGCGATCTCCTCTTGAAGCGTCACCGGATGTACTTGCCCATCCTCGACGGAGCGCTTGGACGGCTGCCGCTGCGCGCCATGGCCCACATCACCGGCGGCGGGATCACCGACAATCTGCCGAGGGTCTTCCCTGCGGGGATGCGGGCCAGGATCGACCGCGGGTCATGGTCGGTTCCTCCCCTGTTCGAGGGGATCGCGCGGATCGGCCGCGTGGGCGAGGAGGAGATGCTGCGGGTCTTCAACATGGGGATCGGGATGATCCTCATAGTGCCCCGGGAGTCGGAGGGCGACTGGATGGAGTATATCGCCCGCCAGGGCGAGCGGGCCGCCCGGCTGGGACTCGTGGAACGCGGGAAGGGCGGGGTCGTCTGGCAGTGACCGGCAGGCCGCGCGCGATGGGCTTGCGGAGGGCGGCCGGCCGGCGCTCAGGGGGGCGGGGCGCCGCGCCCGGGCGGTTGACACGCCCCTCGAGCCGCCGGTAGAATGCGAACCTCAAGGGTGTGCGGGCGATTAGCTCAGCTGGTTAGAGTGCTTGCTTGACATGCAAGAGGTCAGTGGTTCAACTCCACTATCGCCCACCAGTTGCGGTCGAAGTAACTGCCGGCGGATGCCGGCGGTCAAGATGAGCGGCGACGCAAGTAGAAGAATGCTTCTCACCCGCCGGCCCCGGGGCCAGGCAGGGTTCGGATCGCCAGGGGCGGATTGCCGTCCCGGATTCCCAGGAGAGGCGACTCGCGTCGTCTCTCCTGATTTGTTTGGTCTCCCGTCGCGGGGAGGCCAGGAGGAAGGCGCCTATCACGAAGCAAGTTGAAGTCCGAATCAATGAGAGGATCCGGGTCCCGATGGTCCGGGTCATCTCTCCGGAGGGGAATCAGTTGGGCGTCATGGCGATCTCAGAGGCTCTGAAGCTCGCGCAGATGCAGAACTCCGATCTCGTCGAGGTCGCTCCGAAGGCGCGCCCCCCGGTCTGCAAGATCATGGATTTCGGGAAGTACAAGTACGAGATGTCGAAGCACGAACGCGAAGCGAAGAAGAAGCAGCACATCTATCAGATCAAGGAAATCAAGGTGCGTCCCAAGATCGAGGAGCATGACTACGAGTTCAAGCTGCGCAACGCGCGCAAGTTCCTGCTCGCCAGGGACAAGGTGAAACTGACTTGTCTCTTCCGCGGCAGGGAAATGACGCGCCAGGAGCTTGGGATGGCGCTGCTGGAGAAGGTGGTCGAGGATCTCGCCGATGTCGGATTCGTCGAGTCGAGACCCACGATGGAAGGTCGGGCGCTGATCATGATCTTGGCGCCCCGAAAGGACCTGAAGACCCCTGCAGGGAGCCGCGAGGAGGCGGCCGAGGGGGAATTCGAGGCCGACGGGGGCGGCAAGCCCACGGCAGGCGGTCCACCAGGGGCGTCCAAGAGCCTGTAGGGCTCCCCGCCACGATCGAAGCCTCCCCGCACGGGCGGACTGCGCCGAGGGGGAAGAAGAAGGAGTGAGCATGCCGAAACTGAAGACGCGGAAGGCGGCGGCCAAGAGATTCCGGGTCACCGGCGGCGGGGAGATCCGCCGACGCAAGGCCAACAAGGGACATCTCCTGACCGGCAAGAGCCGCAAGAGAAAGAGGCGACTGCGCAAGGGAGCGTTGGTCGCGATGTCCGACAAGGGAAGGATCGGTCGACAGATACTTGGTGCGTGAGGCCCGCATCGTCGGGTCGAGCGCGGAGGAAGCGATATGCCCAGAGCCACAGGTGTCGTGCCCGCCAAGGCGCGCCGGAAGAAGACGCTCAAGGCCGCGCGCGGCGGCGTTGGCGGGCGGAGCAAGCTCCATCAGATCGCGAAGGAGAATGTGCTCCGAGGACTGCAATACGCCTACCGGGACCGGAGGGTGCGCAAGCGGATGATGCGCAGGCTCTGGATCCAGAGGATCAACGCCGCCGTGCGCATGCACGGCCTTTCGTATAGCCAGTTCATAGCGGGATTGAAGTTGGGTTCGATCCTGGTCGATCGCAAGCAGCTCAGCGAGATGGCCCTGCGGGACGCCGATGGATTCCGCAAGGTGGTCGAGGAGGCCAAAGCGGGTCTTGCCGCCGCGCCTGGGCAGGCGAAGGGCGCATAGGGCGGGCGATGCTGCTTGAACTCGAGAAGCTGGAGGAGCGGATCGCCGAGGCCGCGGAAGCGGTTCGGGTCCTGCGCGAGCAGAACGGGGATCTCCTGGGTCGCATCGCGCACCTCGAGGAAGAGAGAGACAGGCTGCTCGAGGAGCGCGAGGATCTGGCCGAGAGGATCGGACGGCTGGTGCAGAAGATTGACGCTCTGAGGACGGAGCTCTAGACTGCCGGCGGCGGTCGAGATTCGATAGCGCGGCGTAGTTCGCGCAAGGTTGAGGAATGGCGGAGCAGGGAAGCACGATCACCGTGCAGGTTCTCGGTGAGAGCCTGAGGATCCGCGGGGGCAGCCCCGAGGAGGTCGAGGCCCTGGCGCGGTATGTGGATGAGCGGGTGGCGCAGATCCGGGCCCGCAACGAAGGAGTTCCTCTTCGAGGCCTGCTCCTTCTTACATCCCTCAATATCGCGGAGGAGCTGTTCCGCGAAAGGCGGGAGCACGAAAGGCTGGTGCGCAGCGTTGAGGAGAAGACGCGCCGGTTGAGGGAGTCGCTGGAAGCGCGGCTCGCTCCCGCGCCGTCGGCCCAAGCCGCGGCGCATCGCATCCCGATACAGTCGGACCTGCCAAGCGGTTGATGGGATCCCTGCCCTGCTCGTGAGGGCGACGGACGTCTTGAGCCAACAGTTTCTCGAAGGGAGTTGAGGGAAGGTCGGGAATGGGACCCCCGCGAGGGGGTGCAGGAACGGCCGGATCCGACGCCCACCTGGTCAAACCAGGTTCAAGGGTCCTACGTCACACGGCATGCTGGTGGGGATCTCCTCTTTCCCCGCCGCCGTGTGGAGATCGGGAGGCAAACCATGCAGAACCCATGGCCGACCTGGATCGGGGTGGGGCTGCTCTTCATAGCTGGCGGCTTCGTTTGCGGACTCTTGCTGCAGCGGCTCGCGGGTGCCCGTCGCCTGGCGGCGGCGCGCGAGAAAGCGAAAGCGGTCCTCGAGGAGGCCAGGCGCGAGGCGGATCTGTCCCGCAAGGCGGGCGCGCTGGAGGCCCGCGAGCAGTGGCTGCGCGAGAAGGAGCGCTTCGACACGGAGACCCGCCAGCAGAGGAGCGACATCGACGAGCTGCGGCGGGGCCAGGAGGAGAAGGAAACGTCGCTGCGCCGCGAGGCGGACGGGATCAAGACACTGCAGGCCCGGCTCACGGAGGAGCAGAGGAGTCTCGGTGCCCAGAAAGGCCGTCTCGAGGAGCGGGAGGGAGAGGTCAAGAAGATCCTCCTCGAGCAGACGGCCCGTCTCGAGAGGATCTCGGGACTGACCTCGGCGGAAGCCCGCAAGGAGCTCTGGAAGAACCTCGAGGACGAGGTCAAGGGCGAAGCGGCCCGCCTCGCGCAGAGGATCCGCGAACAGGCGGTCCGCGAGGCCGATCGGGAGGCGCGCCGGCACATCGTACTGGCCATCCAGCGCCTCGCCGCGGAGCAGTCGATGGAGTCGACGGTCACGGTCGTCGCCCTCCCCAACGACGAGATGAAGGGGCGAATCATCGGCCGCGAAGGGCGCAACATCCGCGCCTTCGAGATGGCCAGCGGGATCGATGTGATCATCGATGACACGCCGGAGGCCGTTCTCCTCTCGGGATTCGACCCGATGCGTCGGGAGATCGCGCGCATCGCCCTCGAACAGCTGATCGCGGACGGGAGGATCCACCCGGGACGCATCGAGGAGGTCGTGCAGAGGGTCGCCGAGGGGATTGACGGTGAGATCCAGGAGACGGGAGAGAAGGCGGCTGTCGAGAGCGGCGTGCACGGGCTCACGCCCGAAGTCGCCAGTCTCCTGGGGCGGCTTCGATTCCGCACGAGCTCCGGCCAGAACGTTCTGAAGCATTCGATGGAGGTCGCGCGGCTCTCGGGACTGATCGCGACCGAGATGGGGCTCGACGTGACGCTGGCCAAGCGCGCCGGCCTGCTCCATGACATCGGCAAGGCGATCGATCACGAACAGGAGGGCCCCCATGCCCTCGTGGGGATGGAGTTCCTGAAGCGGCACGGGGAGAGCCCGGCGGTCAGCGAAGCCGTCGGGGCGCACCATGGGGAGATTCCGAGCGAAGGCGTCTACGCGGTCCTGGTCGCGTCCGCGGACGCGATCTCGAGCGCGCGTCCCGGCGCGAGGCGGGAGAGCCTTGAAGCCTACATCCACCGCCTGCAGAATCTGGAGGAGCTGGCCGAGTCGTTCCCGGGAGTCGAGCGATCGTTCGCGATCCAGGCGGGCCGCGAGGTGAGGATCCTGGTCCAGCACAAGGCGGTCGGGGACGAGCAGGCGACGACGCTGGCGAGCGAGATCGCGCGCAGGATCGAGCGGGAACTGCAGTATCCGGGCCAGATCAAGGTGGTCGTGATCCGGGAGATGCGGGTCATCGACTACGCCCGCTAGGGGCCGAGCATGAACATCCTCTTCGTTGGCGATATCTTCGGCAAACCGGGTCGGCGGGCGATGGCGGGGCTGCTCCCGGGTCTGCGAAGGGAGCTCTCGATCGACTTCTGCATCGCCAACGGCGAGAATGCGGCGGGCGGGACGGGGATCACGACCGATGTGGTCGATGAGCTGCTGGCCTGTGGAGTCGATGTCCTGACCGGCGGCAACCACACCTGGGACAAGCGAGAGGGCATCGCCATCCTGGATCGCGAGCTTCGTTGCCTCCGCCCGGCGAACTACCCGGAGGGGGTTCCGGGACGGGGGGTCGGCCTCTACGATTGCGGCGCCGAGAAGATTGCGGTCGTCAACCTCGTGGGTCGGATCTTCCTCTCGAATGTCGATTGTCCGTTCGCGGCCGCTGACCGGGTTCTCGAGGACCTCGCGGCGGTCACGCCGCTGGTCTTCGTCGACATGCACGCCGAGGCGACCTCGGAGAAGCTGGGGATGGGGTGGTACCTCGACGGGAGGGTGACCGCGGTGATCGGAACCCACACGCACGTCCAGACCGCCGACGAGAGGATCCTCCCGCGCGGCACGGCCTACCTGACGGACGCGGGGATGACGGGGCCGCACGACTCGGTGATCGGCGTGCGGAAGGAGCTTGCCCTCGAGAGACTGCGCACCCAGCTTCCCGTGCGCTTCCAGCCGGCGGAGGAGGATATCCGCTTGATGGGCCTTGTCGTTCAGTGCGATCCATCGAGCGGACGCGCATTGAAGGTCGAGAGACTCGAAAGGACGCTGGACTGACGGATGAAGGCCAAGATCCTCGACGGCCGTTGGGCCGCTGGCGAGCTGCGAAGGGAGCTTGGGGCGAGGGTCGCGAAACTGAGGTCCTCGGGAGTGGCGCCCCGTCTCTGCATGATCCGGGTGGGAGAGGACCCCGCCTCGATCGTCTATGTGCGGAACAAGGCCAAAGCCTCCGCCGAGGTCGGCATCGACTCGGACATCGTCGCTCTCCCGGACGATGCGCCGCCCGCGGCGATCGCCGAGGCGATCGACCTCAAGGTCTCCGATCCGGGGACCCACGGCATTCTCCTTCAGCTTCCCCTTCCCCGCGGACTGGATCCTGTTCCGCTACTCGGCCGGATCGATCCCGCCAAGGATGTTGACGGCTTCCACCCCATCAACGTCGGGCGGCTTTGTCTCGGCGCCGACGGCTTCGTTCCCTGCACCCCCCTCGGGATTCTGGAGCTTCTGCGCCGCCACGGCATCGATCTGGCGGGCAGGCACGTGGCAGTCGTCGGCCGGAGCACGACGGTCGGCCGGCCTCTGGCGAATCTCCTCTCCCGAAAAGACAAGGGGTGCGACGCGACGGTCACGATGCTCCATACCGGAAGCCGCGAGCCCCGGCTCATCGCGCGGACGGCGGAGATCCTGATCGCGGCCGCGGGGAGGCGTGGCTTGATCGACGAGACCTGGGTGCGGCCCGGGGCGATCGTCGTCGATGTGGGGATCCACCGAACGGAGGACGGTCGCCTTGTCGGCGATGTCGATGCCTCGTCGGTCGGGGAGATCGCCTCCTGGCTCAGTCCCGTCCCGGGAGGCGTCGGGCCGATGACGGTCGCCTGTCTGATGGCCAACGCGGTTCGCGCGGCGGAGCTGCAGGGCGGAGCAGAGGGATGAGCGGCGAGGTCCTGAGCGTCTCTCAACTTCTCGCCCTGGCAAAGGACGCGATCGAGACCGGCACGGAGCCTGCCTGGGTGGCCGGCGAGATCACCGGCTGCAAGCGGCATCAACCGTCAGGACATCTCTACTTCGATCTAAAGGACTCGAAGACGCGGGTCTCATGCGTCATGTGGCGCGACGCGGCCCGGAAGCTCCGGTTCGAGCCCGCCGATGGGATCGAGGTCCGGGCCCACGGGAGCCTTGGGATCTACGAGGTGCAGGGCCGGTTGCAGCTCTATGTCGACGCGATCGAGCCGGCAGGACTCGGCGAGCTGCAGGCCGCCCTGGAAAAGCTGAAGGCCAGGCTGGCGGAGGAGGGGCTTTTCGCCCTCGAACGCAAGCGGCCGCTACCCCCCTTCCCGGAGAAGATCGGCGTCGTCACGTCTCCGAC